>NZ_JAXDEQ010000027.1:0-78032 GCF_035065025.1 Pseudomonas sp. YuFO8
GATTTACTCCTGTTTATAGAGGCAGGTAGCAAAATCAGCCTTGCATCCATTCTCCCTATTGGTGCTGTTATCTACGGCATGCTCTCCAACGTCCGAGCCCTGGCCAAAAGCTACCCGGTCCGCTTCAACCGCCAACGCCGCGAAGTCTGCTACATCGACGACACCACCCATCGAGTGCTGATCGTGCCCTGGGAGAGCGTGGTGGCCTGGGTCGCCCGCAGCCAGGGCGTGACCAGCTACGGTGCGATGCGCGATTACACCTTCGGCATGGGGCTGGAGGACGAAGAGCACGACACCGTGCAGTTTGTATTGTCGGCCCAACCCAGCGATGCGCACGCGCTGGGCATGTGGACGTTCATTCGCAATTACATGGAAGAAGGGGAGCAGGTGGATACGCCCAACCCCATGCTTGCCATTCTGGGGCTGACACCCACCGAAGACGAACTCAAGCCTTACGAAGGCCTGCACACCTTTGAGATCGAACGCAAAGGCGCACGCTTCATGGGTTCCTTAGACGATGACGGCGCGGACCTGACCGCCGCGCAACGACACCAATACGGTTACGGCAAGCGAACCCGATGGCCTCTGCGCTGGTGGTACGTCAGACGGGTGATAGTGTTCTGGAAAATGCCCTACCTGATCGCCGAATGGGCCCACCGCAAGGGTCGCCCGACCCTGCCTGAAAACGTGCAAGCGTGGTCGCAACCGTTGCCCCCCGAACAATGGGCCCAGCCCAGCCCCGCCCTGCAAAAAGCGAACAGACTGGTCAAGACCGCCATGGACAAAAAAGGTGCGACCTACGTCGACGCCTGCAAGGCGGCGGGGCTGCATTGAACCCGTCACTGCACACTTGGCCCAGCGGCCGACTGATCGCGGGCGACGGCCGACCATGTGGATCATGTCGCGAGCAACTGAATAGCTACCAGCCTTTGACGCCGCTCATATCGGGTAGCTTGTGGGCAATGCCCTTGTGGCAGTCGATGCAGGTTGCCTCGCCGTTGGCCAATGAGGTCGAGTGCATGGCCGCCGCCCGTTTGCCCTGGCGGGTAAAGTCCATGAACTCGAAATTGTGGCAGTTACGGCATTCGCGCGAGTCGTTGGCCTTGAGCCTGGCCCATTCATGTTCGGCCAGTTCACGGCGCAGGGTGAGGAACTTGTCGCGGGTGTCGATGGTGCCGAACAGCTTGCCCCAGACTTCCTTCGATGCCTGCATCTTACGCGCGATCTTGTGGGTCCATTCATGGGGCACGTGACAGTCCGGGCAGCTTGCGCGCACACCCGAGCGGTTGGTGTAGTGGATGGTGTCCTGCAGTTCGACAAACACGTTGTCGCGCATCTCGTGGCAGGAAATGCAGAATTTCTCGGTGTTCGTCAGCTCCAGGGCCGTGTTGAAACCACCCCAGAAAATGATCCCGGCGATAAAACCTCCCAGCGTCAGAAATCCCAGGCTGAAATAAACACTCGGCCGACAGAGGATGCCCCAGTAGTCCTTAAGCAGGGCGAACAATGCTTTCATGGCGACTCCTCAAGGTTTCTGCGCGGCGTTGGCGTCGTCTTGCAGGATTTTGTCGATGGTCTCGAAGCTGTTGCCCACCAGCGGCAGCACATCTTTTTGCGGCACATGGCACTGGTTGCAGAAGTAGCGACGCGGTGAGACAGCCGCCAGCGCCTGGCCGTCGCGGTCCATGTAGTGGGTGATGCTGATCATCGTCGCCTGGCTGCGTGGACTGTTGGCCCGGCTGTGGCAGGACAGGCATTTGTTGCCGTTCTTGTCGATCTGATAGCCACGAATGCTGTGGGGGATGGTCGGCGGCTGGTCAGGGTAGTTGCGCTCGCGCTTGAGGTCTTTGTTTTCATCGTCGGCCAGTGGCGGCGCAGGCGCGTTTTGCGTCAGGGTGCCGCCGGGCCGGCGTCCGTCCGGGCCCGAAGCATCCAGCGGGTAATCGACCTCGGCGGCGATCACCGCGCCCATCACGGCGAGCAGGAACAACGGCAGGATGCGAAAAGTCATGACGGTTCTCCTCAAGCCACGCTGATCAACTCGATGCGGATCGCGCATTTCTTGTAGTCGGTCTGCTTGGAGATCGGGTCGGTGGCGTCGAGCGTGACCTTGTTGATCAGCTTGTTGGCATCGAAAAACGGCACGAACACCAGGCCGCGTGGCGGTTTGTTGCGTCCACGGGTTTCGATGCGGGCACGGATTTCCCCGCGACGGCTGATCAGTTTCACTTCACTGCCGCGGCGTGCCTTCATGGCCTTGGCGTCCTCGGGGTGCATGTAGACCAGCGCGTCCGGCACGGCTTTGTACAGTTCATCGACCCGTTGGGTCATGGTGCCCGTGTGCCAATGTTCAAGGACTCGGCCGGTGCTCAGCCAGAACGGGTAGTCGGCATCCGGCGCTTCAGCCGGTGGCTCATAGGGCAGGGCGAAGATGATCGCCTTCTTGTCCGGGTAGCCGTAGAACTGCACTTCGCTGCCCGTTTCCACGTAGGGGTCGAGCCCCTCGCGGTAACGCCAGCGGGTTTCCTTGCCGTCAACCACCGGCCAGCGCAGGCCACGCTCGGTGTGGTAACGATCAAAGGCCGCCAGGTCATGGCCATGACCGCGACCAAACTGGGCGTACTCTTCGAACAGACCCTTCTGCAGGTAGAAACCGAAGGCCTTGGCTTCATCGTTCTTGTAGCCGGTCTCGATCTGCTCGACCGGAAACTCGTCGACCTGGCCATTTTTGAACAGCACCTCGAACAGGGTTTTGCCCTTGTACTCCGGTGCCTTGGCCAGCAACTCCGCGGGCCAGGTTTCATCGGTGGTAAAGCGCTTGGAAAACTCCACCAGTTGCCAAAGATCAGACTTGGCCTCTCCGGGGGCGCTGACCAACTGATGCCAGAACTGCGTGCGACGTTCGGCGTTGCCAAAGGCGCCTTCCTTCTCCACCCACATGGCGCTGGGCAGGATCAGGTCGGCGGCCTGGGCGGAAACGGTGGGGTAGACGTCCGAGACGATCACGAAGTTTTCCGGGTTGCGCCAGCCCGGCAGGACTTCCTGCATGATGTTGGGCCCGGCCTGCATGTTGTTGCTGGCCTGGGTCCAGTAGACGTTGAGCACACCATCCTTGAGCATGCGGCTTTGTTGTACCGCATGAAAGCCGACTTTCTCTTGAATGGTGCCGGCGGGCAGTTTCCAGATTTTTTCCGCGGTGGCGCGGTGTTTCGGATTGGTCACCACCATGTCGGCGGGCAGGCGGTGGGAGAAAGTCCCCACTTCGCGCGCGGTGCCACAGGCCGATGGCTGGCCGGTCAACGAGAAAGGGCTGTTGCCCGGTTCGCTGATTTTACCCGTGAGCAGATGGATGTTATAGATCAGGTTGTTGGCCCATACCCCGCGGGTGTGCTGGTTGAAGCCCATGGTCCAGAACGATACGACCTTGCACTTGGGATCGGCATAAAGTTCGGCCAGGGCCTTGATGCGTTCAGGCGCCACCCCGGTTTCCTTCGCGGTACGTTCCAGGGTGTAGGGTTTGACGAACTCAGCGAACTGTTCGAAGGACATGTCCGTCCAGGTATTGGCCTTGTCGGCATTCTTAGCCTGTTTTTCCAGCGGATCATCGGCACGCAAGCCGTAGCCGATATCGTCGGCGCCCTTCGCGAAGCGCGTGTGCTTGCTGATGAAGTCCTGATTGACCGCGCCGCTTTCAATGATGTGGTTGGCGATATAGTTGAGAATCAACAGGTCGGTTTGCGGCTTGAACACCATGGGGATGTCGGCCAGTTCGAAGCTGCGGTGTTCGAAGGTCGACAATACCGCGACTTTCACGTGCGGATAGCTCAGGCGCCGGTCGGTGACACGGCTCCACAGGATCGGATGCATCTCCGCCATGTTCGAGCCCCACAGCACAAAGGCGTCGGTGGCCTCGATGTCGTCGTAGCAACCCATGGGCTCGTCCATGCCAAAGGTGCGCATGAATCCCATCACCGCCGAGGCCATGCAATGACGGGCATTGGGGTCGATGTTGTTGCTGCGAAAGCCGGCCTTCATCAGCTTGTTGGCGGCATAACCTTCCCACACCGTCCACTGACCCGAACCGAACATGCCGACCGATTCGGGCCCCTTGTTTTTCAGGGCCTGCTTGAATTTTTCTTCCATGATGTCGAAGGCCTTGTCCCAGCTGATCGGCTGGAACTCTCCCTGCTTGTCGTACTTCCCGTTGGTCATGCGCAGCAGCGGTTGGGTCAGGCGATCCACGCCGTACATGATCTTGGACAGGAAATAGCCCTTCACACAGTTCAACCCGCGATTGACCTCGGCCTTGACGTCGCCATGGGTGGCGACCACCCGATTGTCCCGGGTCGCGACCATCACGCTGCAACCGGTGCCGCAGAAACGGCAGGGCGCCTTGTTCCAGTCAAGGGTGACCATGTCCGCTTCGGTCACCAGGTTGCTGGCAGTGGTGAAGATCGGCAGGCCGGCCGCGGAGGCTGCGATGGCGGCGGCCTGGGCCTTGACGAATGCTCGGCGCGACATGCTCATTGGATGTCTCCCGCGGGATCGAGAATTTCGTGATAGATCAGCGCGGCGTTGAGCACGCCCGGTAAATTGTTGATTTGATCGATGCGTTGCAGGATCTGGTTTTCGTGTACGGCCTCGAGGACTACCACCAGTTTGCCGGCGGCACTTTCCTGATGTAACTCCACGCCGTCCAATAAACGCAGGTTGGCTTTGACGGCGTCAAACAGTTCAGGTCGGGCAAGTACCACAAGGCTGGCTATGTGCAGGGGTTCATCCATGGCTGACTCCAACAGGCTCTAATGGAAGGCTTTTAGTTGGGTGGTCCGGGCGGGCCGTAGAGCATCTGGAAAAACCAGATGATGAAACCGTAACCGCCGACGATGGCGACTGAAAGTAACGGAAACAGGCAAACGACAAGAAAGAGAAACAGGCGCATTTCCTTGCGTCGCTGCGGTTTTTGCTCTTCGGTCAATGACATGGAGTGCGCTCCAGCCGAACTTGCATTCAGACTAGATCACGGAAATTTAAGAGGGTTATTACTGCAGTTTTTATCGACCGACGGTGGCCTGTAGCTATTGCCCTGAGATAGCTGGCTATAACGTTTCGATCCATTACAGCATTGAGTTACAAAAGGAGAACGGCGTTGAGGCACCGTTCGTAGCAAGGGAGCGCGTTGTTGCGAATCAGGTATGGACCAAGGCGATGGTGAACGAAACCACGATCATGCAGGCGAAGGCGAAATTGATATTCATGACGTTTGTTTCCGATACAGGGGTGATGGCGCTCATCTTGAACAGGTCGGGCGCAAATAAAAAATTCGGCTTGGTGATTTGAAAGATCGAAAGAATTGATACCTGCTGGCGTGTTTGTGTTTCCTGCGTTGTTTGGCTACTCTCGCAAACAGGCAACTTCGCGCACAAACGGGCAATATCATGCACGACCAGCATTCCGCAGCCGAACTCCCGCAACTGCGCCGGCAGAAAATCCTCTTGATCCTGGAACGTGACGGCAAGGTCATGGCGGCCGAATTGAGCCAGCATTTCGCGGTTTCCGAGGACACCATTCGCCGGGACCTTGCAGAGCTGGACAGCGCCGGGCTGGTGCAGCGCGTACATGGCGGGGCCTTGCCACGTCCCAAGGACACGGGCAAGGACTACTTCACCCGGATCAGCGAGACCGACGAAGTCAAAACCCGGTTGGCGCAACTGGCGGCGAGTCGGGTCGAGAGCGGCCAGATCGTGATGTTCGACTCAGGCACCACCACGTTGCAGATTGCGCGGTTGCTGCCACCGGACATCTGCATCACGGCGGTCACCGCGTCGCCGATGACGGCTATTACCTTGTCCGAATTCAAAGGCATCAAGGTGATCCTGGCGGGGGGACAACTCAATCCTGCGACCATGTCGGCCAGCGGCCATGAAACCCTGCGCTTGCTCGAGGGCATCAAGGCGGATCTGTTGTTTACCGGAGTCTGTGCGATTCATCCGCAAGTCGGTATCAGCTCCCTGCATTTCGATGAAGTGCCGGTGAAGCAGGCGATGCTCGACAGCGCGACCCAGGTCATTGCCGTCACCACGGCGGACAAGCTGGGCGCGGTGGAGCCTTTCGTGGTGGCGCCTTGTGAGCGTCTGCACACGCTGATCACCGAGCGTCATGTGGCGACGGGCAACGTTGAGGATTACCGCAAGTTGGGGATCGAGGTGGTGCAGGCGGAGGCTTGAGCGCTATGTCTCAATGAAACACAAACTGTAGGAGCGAGCTTGCTCGCGATGGCGATGTGTCAGGCGACTTCAATGTTGACTGATACACCGCTATCGCGAGCAGCTCGCTCCCCCAGTGGATTGGGGTGTTGCCTCAACTTCGCAGATGACTCAACGCAGTCGCTCCAGCATTTGGTAGTACCACATGCCCGCCGCCAGCATCGGGTTGCCGAGCAGGTCGCCCATGGGCACGCGGATGTGTTGGCAGGCGGCGAAGGTGTCGAAGTGTTCCAGTTGCCCGGTGATCGCCCGGCCCATGATTTCGCCCATGATGTGGGTGGTGGCGATGCCGTGTCCGGAGTAGCCCTGGCAGTACCAGACGTTGTCCGAGAGTTTGCCCAGTTGCGGGATGCGGTTGATCACGATGCCCATCGCGCAGCTCCACTGGTAATCGATGGCCACGCCTTTGAGTGCCGGAAACGTCTGCTCGATGCACGGGCGCAACTCGGCGGCGATGTCGCGCGAATCCTTGCCGCTGTAGTTGGCGCCGCCGCCGAACAGCAGGCGGCCGTCGGCGGTCAGGCGGTAGTAGTCGAGGACGAAGCGGCAGTCGTAGACCGCGAGGTCCTCTGGGTTGATCTGTTTGGCCAGGTCTCCCAGCGGTGCGGTGGTGACGATGCCGCCCATGGCCGGGAAGATCTTGCCCTTGAGCTTGCCCGGTTCCAGCTTGTGGTAGACGTCGCCGGCCAGCAGTACCTGGTTGGCATCGATGCGGCCGTGGGCGGTGCGTATGCCTGGCTTGTCACCGTGAATGATCTCCAGCACTTCGCTGTTTTCGAAGATCAATGCGCCGAGACTTTCCGCTGCCCGCGCTTCGCCGATGCACAGGTTGAGCGGGTGCAGGTGCATGTTGCGCGTGTTCTTGATCGCGCCGTGGTAGAGGTCGCTTTGCAGCAGGTCGCGCACCTGGCTGCGGTCGAGCAGGCTGACGTCATCGGCCATGCCACGGCGCAGCGCTTCGTCATGGTCCTTGCGCAAACCGTCCATGTGGCCGGGCTTGTAGGCGGCGTGCAAGTGGCCGTGCTTGAGGTCGCAGGCGATGGCGTATTTCTCCACCCGTTGCTCGATGATCTGGTGACCGCGCCAGCGCAGGTGCCAGATGAAGTCATCGACTTCTTCGCCGAGGGTGCGGCGCATCTGTTTGCGCATCGCTTCGTCGCCCGAGAGGCTGCCGGTGACCTGGCCGCCGTTGCGCCCGGTGGCGCCCCAGCCGATCTTGTGGCTTTCGACGATGGCGACTTTCAGGCCCTTTTCAGCCAGTTCGACCGCCGTGGCGACGCCGGTAAAACCGCCACCGATGATGACGACGTCGACGCGTTGCTGGCCTTGCAGCGTGGGGTAGTCGGTTTCGTGGTTGAGGGTGGCGCTGTAGTAGGAATTGCAGCGTTGCTGAGTCATGTCAGTGTCCATGCAAAATTTGGGAGATTAGTGCGAACCCTGTAGGAGCGAGCTTGCTCCGGGCGGCGTGTCATTCAACATTGATGTTGGCTGACACGGCCCTTTCGCGAGCAAGCTCGCTCCTACAGTGGGAATGCGTAGGGTCGACCGGGCGGCTCACGCCTCAGTCAGATACCAACGCCAATCCTGCTCACCCACTTCAGCCATGAACTGCCGATACTCTGCACGCTTGACCGCCAGGTAAACCCCCAGGAATTCCTGGCCCAACGCATCCCGCGCCCACACCGAATTTTCCAGCGCCGTCAGTGACGTCAGCCAGTCGGTCGGCAGCAACTGCGTGGCCTGCGCATAGCCGTTGCCTTGCACCGGTTCGCCCGGATCGAGGTTCTCGCTGATGCCGCGATGGATGCCGGCAAGGATCGCCGCCGCTGCCAGGTAGGGATTGGCGTCGGCGCCGCAGATGCGGTGTTCGATGTGCCGGCTGTTGGCCGGGCCACCGGGCACGCGAAGGCTGACGGTGCGGTTGTCGACGCCCCAGGTCGGGGCCAACGGCGCATAGCTGTTGGCCTGGAAGCGCCGGTAGGAGTTGGCGTTAGGGCAGAACAGCAACAGCGAATCGAGCAGGCTGGCGAGCATGCCGCCGATGGCCGTGCGCAGCAGCGGGGTACCGGCCGGGTCCTCGGAAGCGAACAGGTTGCAGCCTTCGGCGTCGGCGATGCTGACGTGCATGTGCATGCCGGTGCCTGCCAGATGATCGAAGGGTTTGGCCATGAACGTAGCTTGCATGCCGTGCTTGTGGGCCACGGCTTTCACCAGGCGTTTGTAACGCACGGCCTGATCCATCGCCTGCAAGGCATCGCCGTGTTCCAGGGTGATTTCCACTTGTCCCGGGGCGTATTCGGAAATCGCCGTGCGCGCCGGAATGCGGTGCAGCTTGCACGCGGCATAGAGGTCGGCGAGGAAGGGTTCGATCTGCTCCAGCTCGCGCAGGCCGTAGACCTGCGTGTGTCGCGGTCGACCACCGTCAGCGTCCAGCGCCGGTTGCGGGCGGCCGTTATGGTCGCGCTTGGCGTCCAGCAGATAGAACTCCAGTTCGCACGCCATCACCGGGTGGTAACCCTCGGCCTTCAGGCGGTCGATGACCTTGATCAGCAGATGACGTGGGTCGGCGATGCTCGCCGGCATGCCTTCTTGCGGGTGCATGCTGACCTGCACCGCCGCCGTCGGAATCTGCCGCCACGGCAAGCGCACTAGGCTGCCTTCGAGCGGATAGGCGCGGCAGTCGATATCGCCCACGTCCCAGACCAGCCCGGAGTTCTCGACGTCATCGCCTTGCAAGGTCAGGCCGAGAATGGTGCTGGGCAGCGGGCGACCGCTTTCATACACCGCCAGCAGTTCCTCACGGTGCAACAGCTTGCCGCGCGGTACGCCATTGGCGTCGAGAATGAACAGCTCGATCATGTCGATATCGGGGTTGTTCGCCAGAAAGGATTGAGCGTCTTCAAGGGCTGCAAATTTCATTGTTCGTCACTCACGTGGGCGTCCCGCGGACGCACGGATTCAGGCCAGGGCGCGACGACGGATAAAGATCCGCCGCGGGCTGGCAGCGATAGCAAAAAGGAGAGGGGCTCGACGAATCGTGGACGCGATCAGGCGAGCAGGTTGCTATCCGGCGGGCGTGCGGAGTGACGCAGTTTGGAGCGGCGCAGGGCCATGGGCAGGTTGACGATGCGTTTCATGGGGCAATGTCACCCACGACCAACACAGGGGTGGTCAGGATCGAGACATCCAGCAAGTGGTGCTCTGACGGTGAGGTGCTCATGACTCAGGTTTCCAGCAGGGGAAATCGTCGGTGGCGGATAACGAGCTATCCGCAGTGACTGGATACTAGGGGTGAAAGCGAAACCTGTAAACGTCTGTTTTCAGCGAAGCAGGTACACGCCCAGTCCGACCAGCCCACAACCAGCCAACACTTCGATCACCCCGCGCTTGAACCGCAGCAAGGCAATCGCCGCCGCGATCGCGATCAACAACGAAGGCCAATCCAGCCGACCGTCGAAGCCGTCAGGCCACAGCACATGGTAGCCAAAGAAACACGCCAGATTGACAATCACCCCGACCACAGCGGCCGTGATCGCTGTCAGTGGCGCGGTGAACTTGAGTTCGTTGTGCGTCGATTCCACCAAGGGGCCACCGGCGAGAATGAACAGGAACGAAGGCAGGAAGGTGAACCAGGTCACCAGCATGGCGGCAACGGCACCGGCGACAAAGGCCTGATCGGGACCGAACACCTGATGCACGTAGCCGCCGATAAAACCGACGAAGGCCACGACCATGATCAGCGGCCCGGGTGTGGTTTCGCCGAGCGCCAGACCATCGATCATCTGCGTCGGCGTCAGCCAGCCATAATGCCCCACCGCGCCCTGGTACACATACGGCAGCACCGCGTAGGCACCGCCGAAGGTCAGCAGCGCCGCTTTGGTGAAGAACCAGCTCATCTGCGTCAGCGTGCCGTCCCAACCGAACAGGGCGGTGAGGGTGGCCATCGGCAGTGTCCACAACACCGCGCCAATGAGGGCCAGGTGCAGCCATTTCCAGCGACTGAAACGGGCGTGTTCGGGTGTCGGTGTGTCGTCGTCGATCAATGCCGCGCCAAAGGTTTTCTGCGCAGCGCCGTGGCCTCCGGTGCGGAACTTTTCCGGTGCCAGGCGCCCGCCGAAATAGCCGATGATTGCCGCGCCCAACACGATCAAGGGAAAGGGCACGTTGAGCGCGAAGATGGCCACGAATGACGCGGCGGCGATGCCCCACATCCAGCCGTTTTTCAATGTCCGGGAGCCGATCCGGTGTGCCGCCTGCAGCACAATGGCGGTCACCGCAGGCTTGATCCCGTAGAACAACCCGGCCACCGCCGGCACCTCACCGAAGGCGATGTACACCCAGGACAGGGCAATCAGGATGAACAGCGACGGCAGCACGAACAGCGTGCCTGCGATCACGCCGCCCCAGGTCCGGTGCATCAGCCAGCCGATGTAGGTCGCCAGTTGCTGGGCCTCTGGGCCGGGCAGCAGCATGCAATAGTTGAGGGCATGCAGAAAGCGTCGCTCGGAGATCCAGCGTCGGCGCTCGACCAACTCCTGGTGCATGATCGAAATCTGCCCCGCCGGCCCGCCGAAACTGATGAAGCCGAGCTTGAGCCAGAAGCGGAACGCTTCGCGCAGGCTGATTGCAGCAGGCTTTGTTTGGTCTGGTTGACTGTTCTGGGAAGGCGTGGGGCTCAAGCGGATGTTCCTTGCGAAGGCGCTTTTAGCCAGTGACTTTAGCAAAGAACCTCGAAGTGAATATCAGTTCTTTGCGGGAAATAACTGCTGCGCTTGTGCGAAACACTTCTCGGCAATCGCCGAACGCGGTTCGGTCTTGCGCATGACCAAACCCAGGGGCGCCAGCACGCTGGCATCGGGCAAGTTGATGAAGGACAGGTGTTCGATCGGCGCTTCCAGGCCACTATCGAGGGGCATGATCGCGCAGCAAAAACCCTCGTGGATCGCCTGGAGCAACTGGTAGGTGGAATCGCTTTCCAGGATCGGCCGCGGGTCGAGCCCGCGGCTGCGGAAACTCAGGTCGATGGATTTACGATAGTGCATGCCGTTGCTGAGCATGCCCAGCGGCAGCTCGGCGGCATCTTCCCAGCTCATTTGCGTGCCGTCGAAACGGAAGTGACGGGTGTCGTAGAGCAGGCCGACGCGGGTTTCGCCGATCTCGAAAAACTCGAAATAGTTCGGGTTGACGTGGTCGAGATAACACACGCCCAGGTCGAGTTGGTTATTGCCCAGCCCCTCGATGATCTGGTCTGAACTGAGTGACGACAGGCTGAACTTGAGTTCGGGAAAGCTGCGCGAAAGCCCCTGGATATAGCTGACCGGATTGAAACTGCTGAGCGGCACCAGGCCCAGGCGTAGGTTACCGACCAATTGGCCACGACACGCGGCCGCTTCGGCTAACAGGCCATCGTGGGCAGCCAGCAGGGTCCGGGCCCACGCCAGTACCCTTTCGCCGGCCTCGGTAAAGCCTTCGAAGCGCTGGCCGCGGGTAACCAGTACCAGGTCCAGTTCATCCTCGAGGTTACGCAGGCGCATCGACAGGGTCGGCTGGGTGATGTGGCAGCGCGCGGCGGCCTGGCCGAAGTGGCGGGTCTGCTCCAGGGCGATCAGGAACTTGAGTTGTTTGATGTCCATGATGGCACCTGCTGGCGGGGGAAGGGTGTAGGAACTGGTAGGCTTGATTTTGAGCGTAGACGATCTCACTGTTGGTTCTGTGCGTCCAATCAGCTGTATTTAAAGGGCAATAGATTCGCTCGATAATGCGGTTGGTGAGAGTGATTAGACAGTGCTTGTTCCAGCGCTTTAGTCTCCGCAAGTTAGTTAATTCCTGTCTGCCGGAGAATCTTGATGAGCGTCAAACCGGATGCATTGTTTGTCCCCTTGAACATTGCCGTACTGACCGTCAGCGACGCACCTCAAATCGGTGCAAGCCTGCGGGACACGGGGGTGAGCAGCGTAAACCTGTGGGAGCGAGCTTGCTCGCGATGAGGCCGGAACATTCAACATCGATGTTGACATAGGCCGCCTTCGCGAGCAGGCACGCTCCCACAGGTTTTGGGTGTTTCTTGAGTGTCAGCTCAACACAAAATCCACCGGTTCAAGCGCCGGTGGCAACTCCGTCACGCCCAGCGCAGCCAGGACATCGCGCTCGATATTGCGCACGATGGCGTCGGTGGGCAGGTCGTTTTCGTCGCGGCCGAAGGGGTCTTCCAGTTCGTCGGCAATCGCATCCAGGCCGAAGAAGGTGTAGCTGACGATCGCGGTGAAGATCGGTGTCAGCCAGCCCAGGGGTTCGGCCATGGCGAACGGCAACAGGATGCAGAACAGGTAGATGGTGCGGTGCAGCAACAAAGTGTAGGGGAATGGCAGCGGGGTGTTCTTGATCCGCTCACAGACTGCCTGGGCATGGGTCAGACTGGTCAAATGGTTGGCCATGAGCGTGTAGCGCCAATCGTTGATCGCCCCGGATTTGTTGAGTGAAGAGCACTGCTGACCCACCTGCAGCAGTATCTGTCCGCTGATATCCGTGGTGTTGCCCTTGGGCATCGGTTGCAGCCAGTCGCCACTGGCGGCCAGTTCGTTTTCCCTGCGTAGTCGCGCGTTGAGCGCATGGGCGAAGCCACACAGGTTGCCGAGGATCGTGTGTCGTTCTGGCGCGTCCTTGATGATCTGGGTTTCGCGAATCATCGAGCGGATGTCCACGATGATCTCGCCCCACGCCTTGCGCGCTTCGTACCAGCGGTCATAGCAGGCGTTGTTGCGAAAGCTCATGAAGATCGACAGTGACAGGCCGAGCAGGGTGAACGGCGTTGCACTGACCTTGGAGAAGTAGCTCGGGTGCAGGGTTTCGATCAGGACGATGGCCGAGGCAAGCAAGGTCACCAACAGGCTGCGCAGGGCAATGCGTTTGGCGATCGAGCCCTTGAGCGAAGTCAGCACGCCGATCAGGTTGGGTTTGGGTCTGACGATCATGGTCTTTCAGCCGCCCGTCATGTTCATGAAGCGAACGACCTGGACATCGTCGTTCACTTCGAAATTGTGCCGATAAGGCTTGAGTTTCATCGCCTCGATGATGGCTTTCTCCAAGCGTTCCGGCTGTCCGGGGTGACTGCGCAACAAGGCCTTGAGATCGACGGAGTGCTCGTTGCCCAGGCACAGCAGCAGGCGACCCTCGACGGTCAGCCGCACCCGATTGCAAGTGCCGCAGAAGTTGTGGCTGTGGGGCGAAATGAACCCCAGGCGAATCTGCGGCGCCTCGGCCAGGCGCCAGTAGCGCGAAGGGCCCTGGGTCGACTCGGCGCAATCAATCAAAGTGTAGCGCTCGGCAATCCGCTCACGGACCTGGGCGCTGGAATAAAACGACTCGGCGCGGCTGTGCTCGCTGATGGTGCCCAAGGGCATTTCTTCGATAAAGGAGATATCCAGATTACGGTCGATGGCGAAGCTCACCAGATCGTTGATCTCGTGATCGTTGCGGCCCTTCATCACCACGCAGTTGAGCTTGGTGTTGCGAAATCCGGCCTTGTTGGCGGCGTCGATGCCCTTGATCACCAGCGCCAGATCACCGGTACGAGTCAATTCGCGAAAGCGTTGCGGGTCGAGGCAATCGAGGCTGATATTGAGGCGCTTGACCCCGGCCTCGAACAAGGGCTCGGCCAGTTTGGCCAGCTGCGAGCCATTGGTGGTCATGCACAGTTCGCGCAGGCCGGGCAGGGCGGCGATCTTCTCGCACAGCTGGACCACGCCCGGGCGGATCAGCGGCTCACCCCCGGTCAGGCGGATCTTGCGCGTACCCAGTGCGACGAAGCTCTCGGCCACCTGGTAGATCTCTTCCAGGGTTAGCACCCGTTGGCGCGGCAGGAACTGCATGTCCTCGGCCATGCAATACACGCAGCGGAAATCGCAACGGTCGGTGACCGACATGCGCAGATAATCCACGCGGCGGGAGAACCCATCGATCAAGACTCGTTTCGACATGACATCCTCGCTTGGCGCTGGGCGCATTAAATGAATTGTGGGAGCCTGCTCGCGATGGTCGTTAACGATGACGCGTGCTTACTGGCTGAACGCGGTGCGCTTGAGTCCATCGCGAGCAGGCTCGCTCCCACAAATTAAACGCAGGCTAAGTGCAACTTGCGAGGGCGTCCAATCACTATTAATAACTGGTTGATCGATGGGCTCTATGATGAAATATCTTCCCTCTGAAAAGTTCGTTATGGCTGATTAAGTAACTGAAATAATAGTAAAAATGTCTTGATAGATATCTTCGATAATCTGGTCATTAATAGCAATTAGACAATATTCAACCCTCATTCCTATGCTTTTCTCCGTCAAACGATCAATGGCCTGAATCAGGTCACGGAGAAGTACCATGTCGCAAGTCGACCGCTACAAACCCTACAAAGGTGCCGCCGCTGGTTGGGGCGCGCTGATCGCCGTTACCAAAACCTGGCTGGGCAGTGAAAACGCCCTGAAGAATATCCGTGCAATGCTCAAGACCAACCAGAATGGCGGCTTCGACTGCCCCGGTTGCGCCTGGGGCGAATCGCCGGAAAACGGCATGGTCAAGTTCTGCGAAAACGGCGCCAAGGCGGTCAACTGGGAAGCGACCGGCCGTTTGGTCGACCCGGCTTTCTTCAACAAATACAGCGTCTCGACACTGTCCGAACAAAGCGATTACTGGCTGGAGTATCAGGGCCGCCTGACCCATCCGATGCGATACGACGCCAGCACCGATCGTTACGTGCAAACGACCTGGGACGAAGCGTTCGCGCTGATCGCCCGGCATCTCAATGCGCTGGAATCGCCGAACCAGGCCGAGTTCTACACCTCCGGCCGCGCCAGCAACGAGGCCGCCTTTCTCTATCAGCTGTTCGTCCGCGCCTATGGCACCAACAACTTCCCCGACTGCTCGAACATGTGCCACGAGGCCAGCGCCGTCAGCATGATCGAGAGCCTGGGTGTGGGCAAAGGCACCGTGGTATTCGATGACCTGGAGCATGCCGACGCGATCTTCGTCATCGGCCAGAACCCCGGCACCAACCATCCACGGATGCTCGAACCGCTGCGTGAAGCGGTCAAACGCGGGGCGCAGGTGATTTGCATCAACCCGCTCAAGGAGCGCGGACTGGAACGTTTCCAGCATCCGCAACACCCGATCGAAATGTTGATGAACGGATCCGAGCCGACCAACACCGCCTACTTCCGTCCGGCCCTCGGCGGCGACATGGCGGTCATGCGCGGCATCGCCAAGTTCCTCTTGCAGTGGGAACGGGAAGCTCAAGCCACGGGTGGTGAGCCGGTGTTCGACCGTGAGTTCATCGCCGAACACACCTCGGGAATGGATGCCTACCTGGCCGAAGTCGATGCCACCGCTTGGGAGCACATCGAGCAGCAATCGGGCATGAGCCTGGCCGACATCGAACTGGCCGCGCGCATGTACGCCCGCGCCAAGCGCGTGATCATGTGCTGGGCGATGGGCTTGACCCAGCACACCCATTCGGTGCCGACGTTGCAGGAAGTGATCAACGTGATGTTGCTGCGCGGCAATGTCGGGCGCCCCGGTGCCGGCCTGTCACCTGTTCGCGGTCACAGTAACGTGCAGGGCGACCGGACCATGGGCATCAACGAACTGGCGCCCACCGAATTGCTCGATGCCCTGGAAAAACGTTTCTCCTTCAAGCCGCCTCGGGAGCATGGCCACAATACCGTGATGGCGATTTCGGCGATGGAGCAGGGCCGTTCGAAAGTGTTCATCGCCCTGGGTGGCAACTTCGCCCAGGCCACCCCCGATACACCGCGCACCCACGCCGCGTTGCGCAAGTGTGAGCTGACGGTGCACATCGCCACCAAACTCAACCGCAGCCACCTGGTCACCGGCCGTGAAGCGCTGATCCTGCCGTGCCTGGGCCGCACCGACATCGACATGCAGGCCGAAGGGCCGCAAGGCGTCACCGTGGAAGACACCTTCAGCATGATCCACATCTCCCATGGCCAGCTGAAACCCAAGTCCAAACACCTGCTGTCGGAGCCGGCGATCATTGCCGGGATCGCCGCCGCGACCCTGGGCAAGCAGCCGATCGACTGGAACTGGGCCGTCGGCGACTACGGCCGCATCCGCAACATGATTGCCGACACCATCCCGGGCTTCGAGGATTTCAATCGGCGCTTGCTTCATCCGGGCGGCTTCCACATGCCGAACAACGCCGCGCAGCGCATCTGGAAAACCGCGAGCGGCAAGGCGCAATTCACCCCCAGCGTGTTGCCCGAACACCTGATCAGCGAAGGCGTGCGCAACCTGGCGGTGAAGCCTCATTTGATCCTGCAGACCATGCGCTCCCACGATCAGTACAACACCACGTTGTACGGTCTGGACGATCGTTATCGCGGGGTCTACGGCATGCGCGATGTGGTGTTCGCCAACGAGCAGGACATCCGCCGGCTGGGTTTCGAGCCGGGGCAGAAAGTCGACCTGGTGGCGCTGTGGGACGACGACCGTGAACGTCGGGTCAGCGGTTTCACCCTGATCGCCTACGACATTCCGGCCGGCCAGGCGGCCGCGTATTACCCGGAGACCAACCCGTTGGTGCCACTGGAAAGCTACGGTGACCGCACGTTCACCCCGACCTCCAAGTTCGTCGCCATCCGGTTGGAGCAGGCAAAAGCGAGCAGCCTCATTTCCACTTCTGCCGCATAAACCTGTAGGAGCCGGCTTGCCGGCGAAGGCGCCCGAAAGAACAATGCATTGTTGAAGGACGCCTTCGCTGGCAAGCCAGCTCCTACAATTTCCTGGCGGTGCTCGAAGGCCTTTGGCTGAAAACCCACAACGACACCTACCGCGATCTCTACCATTTCTGGTCGAAGATCTTCGCCGTCAACTTCGGCATGGGCGTGGTCTCGGGGCTGGTCATGGCCTACGAGTTCGGCACCAACTGGAGCCGTTTTTCCGACTTCGCCGGCAGCATCACCGGGCCGTTGCTGACCTATGAAGTGCTCACCGCGTTCTTCCTCGAAGCGGGCTTCCTCGGGGTCATGCTGTTTGGCTGGAACCGGGTAGGGCGCGGCTTGCACTTGATCTATTTCTCGGGTGGCCAAGGGGCCCAAGCCCCATCACGAGTATGGGCCTGCGGGTCATTCCGATCATGTTCCTCGGCTACCTCGGCCTGGCCTTCAGTCTCTGGCCGAACATCGTGCCGCCGTCAGGATTGGCGATGGCTACCATTGATAAACATCAAGCGGCATCTACTCGGTGGTACTAGCGCATTGGGTGGCTGGTGTTGAGCGGGCCTGTAGGAGCGAGCTTGCTCGCGAAAAAGCTCAGGGCACCGCGGGGTGACAGGCGCCCCGCGTCATCGTTGACCTCCATCGCGAGCAGGCTCGCACACAGTAGATCGGGTACGGCCGTGGGAGATGGGGCGATTCATTGCGCCCCAAACATCACCGTCCAGTAAATCCCCGCATCGCTCTTCGGATCAACCGCATACGCCGCGCCCAGGTCACGGAACTGCGGGTTCATCAGGTTGGCACAATGACCGGGGCTGGTCAGCCAGCCGTCGACCACCTTGCGCACGCTGTCCTGGCCGGCGGCGATGTTTTCGCCAATCTGCTGGAAGTCGTAGCCCGCCAGTTCCGCGCGGTCGCCCGGGGTGCGGCCGTCGCGGTCCTTGTGATCGAAGTAGTTGTTGTTGGCCATGCTGCGCGACTGGGTTTCGGCGGCGGTCGCCAGGGTGGCGTTCCAGGTCAGCGGCGTGGTGGCGTTGAAGGATTGCGCGCCGCACTGGCGGGGCTGGCTGCGTGCGACGTTAAGTTCGGCCAGCATTTTTTGCCCTTCGGCCTGCCAATCGCCCAGGCGTGCGCTCAACAATGGGCGGGCCAGGACGATGCGCCACTCGCGGTCCTGGCGGCTGACGCCGACGTCGACGAACTGCGGGTCGAGCACGATCTGGCAAAAACTTTCCTGGATCGCTTTCATGGCCGAGGGCGCATCTCGCGGCCCGTTCAGGCTGATCGCCTGCACGTTCTTCATCGGATAACCGGCGCTGGCCATGGCCTGCTGCAGGTTGCCGACGCTGGCGGCGGACAGCACCAGCCGTGGGTCGGCCGACAGTGGCGGCAGTTCCGAGGACACCTGGCCGGCGCAACGCTGCAGCTGGCCGCGGTAGAGGTTGATCGATTCGATCAGTTGCGACTCTTCGCTCGCCAGCGCGGTGGCGGCAAACACAAGCCCGAGTGAAAACCCGGCAAGGCGCAGAGTGGATGACAGGAAATGCATGGAAATCCTCCTTGAGCTGACTGCGCCCATGATGCGCGAAGTGCCCCCCTTGAACGCAATGTCTTTTTCGCGATGTCGCCTCCTTTGCGCCATCATTTCACTACTACACTGAGGCGAAACTGCCCACAGAGTAGTGCCCGACCATGCGCCACGACTGGATAGCCGCCTGCCTCGCCCTCACCCTGATCGCTGTTCCGGTATTCGCCACCGACCAGCAGCAAAAACAGAAAGTCGCCGAAGACAAGGCCGAGGTGCTTGAGCACAAGGCCGCCGAAAACAGCAGCCCTGCGTCGGCGTCCAAGTCTCAAGCCATTACCCAGCCCGAGGTCCAGGCCGTGGACCCGGCGGGCAAAGCGCCGCTGGATGACGCCATCACCTGTCTCGCCCGATCGATCTACTGGGAAGCCAAGGGCAAGAACGCGGCGGACATGGAAGCGGTGGCCAATGTGGTGATGAACCGCCTCGGCCACGACGGTTTTCCCGATACCGTGTGCGGCGTGGTCAAGCAGGGCTCGCAGAGCAAAAGCTGCCAGTTCTCCTGGTGGTGCGACGGCCGTGCCGACTCGGTGCAGGAAGAGGTGCCTTATGCGATGGCCAAGGAAATCGCGCGCAAGGCACTGAACAAGCAATTGCCGGATCGCACCAAGGGCGCGTTGTATTTCCATGATCGCACGGTGAAACCGGATTGGGCCAGGGAGTACAACAATACGGCCAACATCGGCTTGTTCAGATTTTACAAACCCAAGGCCGGGGATGCGAAGTAGTCGCAAATTCACCCAGGCGATCATGAACCAGGCCGCGACCTTAAGCCACGCTAAAGAGCATTCGCTCCATGCTGGTGCCTTTACTGGCTTCAGGATGGAGACGCCTGGTCGGTCTCCATTGGCATCGGCCGTTTTAAATCAATTAGATACAGCTGTGCTTATGCGCACGATCGAATATGGCACGCACATTGCTCCACCTCTCCAGCACCTTTTCTGGTGCGATTGATCCGGGACGACCCGGAGGCCTCGCGGCTCTGCGATATCTGGACGACCAGGTGACATTTTGACTAATCATCAGGAGGTTACTTATGGCGCCCACGCCTCGTATTACCCCTCATTCCGCGTTCCAGACCCTGCCTCTGGTCGACATTCAGGGACTGTTTTCCGACTGTGCAGCCGCTCGTATCGAAACCGCCGCTGCCCTGGGGCGAGCAGCCTCGCAGGCAGGCTTTCTGTACGTGACCGGGCACGGTATCGATCCGCAGATCATCAACCGCATCAAACAACGGACGGTGGAATATTTCGCCCAGCCGCTTGAACAGAAGATGAACGATTACATCGGCCTGTCGAGCAACCACAGCGGATATGTACCGGAGGGCGAAGAGCAATTCGTCGAGGGCAGCATCGATCACAAGGAGGCCTTCGATGTCGGTTTCGATTACCGGCTGCCGCACGGGACGCGACCGATGCTGGGTGCCAATCGCTGGCCGGCGTTGCCGGGATTCAAACAGGACGTCAAGGCCTATTACGACGCCGTGTTCAGCCTCAACCTCACGCTTTTTCGAGGTTTCGCACTGGCACTGGGGCTTGCGGAAAATGCCTTCACGCAACGGGTCAACAACCCGCCCAGCCAATTGCGGTTGATCCACTATCCGTTCGCGCCGGATGCGCCGGTGGATCGTCCCGGTATAGGTGCGCACACCGACTATGAGTGCTTCACCATTTTGCTCCCGACCGCGCCGGGACTCGAAGTGTTGAACGGTGCAGGGCAGTGGATCGATGTGCCCTTGGTGGACGGCGCGTTTGTCATCAACATTGGCGACATGATGGAAGTGCTGAGCAACGGCTCCTACGTCGCCACCGCGCATCGGGTACGCAAAGTCGCCCAGGAGCGTTACTCGTTCCCGATGTTTTGCGCCTGTGATTACGACACGGTCATCGAGCCCGTCGCGCAACTGCTCGATCCGGCAACGCCGAGCCGCTATGGACCGGTTGTGTGTGGCGAGCACTTGTACGCGCAAACCCTGCAAACCTTTCGCTACCTCAAGCAGCGCCTGGCTCGCGGTGAACTGAGCTTGCCGGACGGGGCAAAGGGCTTGTCCTCATTCGGCCGTACTGCCTGCGCCATGGAGGTTTGATATGCACCTCAATGAACTTGTCGCTCGTTACCCGCAGCAACCGACCCAAGGCGTTCCAGACTGGATGCTGGGTTTCTACAAGCGCCGGGCAATCAGCTTTGCCGATGGCCTGACCGATACCCAGACCCACGTGTGCTGGTTCCAGAGCCGTAACTTCACCATTGATTTGCGCTTGCCGCTGGAAGAACACCAGGTGCAAGCCAAACCGTTGCTGGCGTACAGCGCGGAAGAACTGCAGCGACTGGCCAACTACGAAGGCTGGGAAGCCTTGTGTTCATGGGAAGGCGAGATTCTCAGTTGGCACACCGACACGTCCTTGCAGTTGCACAATCGCTGGCCCGAGCCAGGGCTGCTCAAGCGTATCGGCAACTGCATGATCGAGTTCTCGCCCAGCGGGGCCTATGTCGAAGACTGGCGTCTGCAATTGTCGGCGCCCGGCGCATTGATAGGCCTGCGGCTGCTGGAGGAAAAGGAGTTGGAGAGCGGCATCGTGCGTCATCGAGGCGGGGGATTGATCGTTTGTGGTGAATATGCGGCGCTGGTGCTGGGGCGTTCACATCCGCTCGAGGGAGGTGTGCCCCTGCGTGAGTTGGTCGCTCAATACGCGGATGACCCGCAATGGCTGCGCCGTGCGTTCAACTTCGAAACATCGGTGGCCCAAGGCTCGCTCGACGAGGGCTACAACGTAACGCTCTCGACCTGTGCCGCGCGCGTGGGGCAGACCCTGATCCCACTGGACGGCTTCGAACTGCAGGCTGACAGCGTTCACATCATCCAGCGATTGCTGGTTGATGGGCTGGCCTGCGAACGCCTGTTCATCATCGACACGCTGGAACCGCACGTCAGCTACGCGCAATCCACCGGGTTCACCCGCAGCGCCGCGCAGTGGAATGAGCGCGAATCCCCGACATTGAGCCGCTATACCCAGCCGCTCGTTTGAACTCATTGCGTCATCCCATTCATAACCCGTGAGGTTCCCATGAAGGTATTCTCGTGTGTGTTTTACCGTTACCCAGACCATGCTGTTCTACACGCCAACCACGGCCTACGAATTCGCCAGCTCCGAGGCTATCCGCCACACCATGGACAAGGTCCGCACCTTTTCCTTCGCCAAGGGTTTGCTGGGTCAAGCGGCCACCAGTGCTGACGCGGTGGGCATGCAGTTCGCCGATGGCTCAACCCTGGGCGACAAAAACAACATCAAGCTGCGCTTCGATACCCGGTTCGTGAACATGGCGATGACCAACCAGCTCTGATCCGGCAGCGTTTTACAGATGAGCGCGGCGCCAGAAGCATCGGGCCAGCAAGGCATCGAGGCTTAACTTTCCAGGGCCGGACAGCAGCAGCGGCACAAGGGCGGCGAGGTAGATCAGCGGCAGTTTGAAATTGCCGAAACCCTTGTTGCTGATGGAGTAACCCTGGGCCAGTTCGCTCAAGGTCGACCAGTCGGCCGGCCAGTGCACCGCGGCGGTCGCGACGATGGTCACCACGATCAGGCTGATCGCCGAGAACCGTGTGGCCAGGCCCACCAGCAGGGCGAGGGCGCAGATCAGCTCCACCCACATCGACAATTCCCAGTTCAACGTGGCCGGCAGGTGGTTGAACGGAAACAGGAAGCGGTCCTGGATGTCGGCGAACCAGTTCTCGCCATTGAATTTCTCCAGGCCTGATTCGAAGAATTCCCAGGCGAGGAACACCCGCAGGGTCAGTGGCGCTATCCAGCTGCCGGCACGGTCAAGGTTCAGGTGCAGGCCTTTGACGGCCGATGAAATAGTGGCGCTCATGGTTGATTTCCTTCGAGGCAGGGAAGTCGGGCGGTGGGGTGCCCGTTGAGATGTATTTCATCAACCGGGTGTATCTGCGGTGTGTCGTTTGTGCGGGGAAATGAAGGCGTGGTGTGTCTGGGGTGGGGCTGTACACACTTTGATACGTAACCAGGTGCAACACTGGGCAGCTGTCTTGGGCGATGGGGGCGGCGGATGACGCTCGGGGACTTTTGCTATACATTTTCCGCCCGCCCTTTGCATGGTGATACCGCTTCATGTCTCTTGCGCTCGAACGTCTAGTCGCTGGCACGCCAATCCCTTTCGCCGGTAACCGTGTCACTGTGGTCAGCCCCGAACTGGCGGCACGCTTCCAGCCCGGTGACCACCTGTTGGTGGAGCAGGTCAGCGGCGAGCTGTTGTTGATCCCGGTGGCGGACCAGCAAGCCGCAGCGGTGGCGATCGAGCGTGCACAAGCGGCGTTCAAGGTGATGTCGACGGTGTCGGACCAGGCCATCAGCGCCTTCTTCGATCTGTTCGCGCAACGCCTGGAGACGCCCGAGTGCTGGGCCCTGATCGAGGCCGCGAACCTGGCCGACATCGAACGGGCCAAGGCCCGTGGCCGCTCGACCACGCGCCTGCTTGCCGATGAGCGCATGCGCCGCGACATGATCGCAGGCCTGCGCGCCTGGCGCGATGCGCCGGCCACCCGCGGCAAAGTGATCAGTTGCGTCGAGCACGACGGCTGGAAAGTCGAACAAGTGGTCTCGCCGTTGGGCATCGTCGCGTTCGTCTTCGAAGGTCGGCCGAACGTTTTCGCCGATGCTGCCGGGGTGTTGCGCACGGGGAACACCGCGGTGCTGCGCATTGGCAGCGATGCGTTGGGCACGGCCCAGGCCATCGTCACCCACGCACTGAACCCGGCGCTGAACGACGCCGGGCTGCCGACTGGTGCGGTTTCACTGGTGGAAAGCGTCAATCACGCCGCCGGTTGGGCGATGTTTGCCGACCGCCGCCTGTCACTGGCCGTGGCCCGTGGTTCGGGACGTGCCGTCAGTCAACTGGGCAGCATCGCGCAACAGGCCGGCACTGCCGTCAGCCTTCACGGAACTGGCGGCGCCTGGTTGATCGCCGACACCGACGCCGATGCCAAGCGCTTCGCCTCCGTGGTGCGCAACTCCCTCGACCGCAAGGTCTGCAATACCCTGAACGTATGCCTGATCCAGCGCGATCGCGCCGCGGAACTGGTACCGCTGTTTCTCGACGCGCTGCATCAGGCCGGCAAGGCACGCAGCCAGGGCTGCAAGTTGCACATCGTCGAAGGTAGCGAAGCGTTCGTGCCGGCGGATTGGCAGACCGCGAGCGTCGAGGTCTACCGCGCCGAAGGCTATCGCACGGAAGCTCAGGCCGAATCCTTGCCGGAAGATCAACTGGGTCGCGAGTGGGAATGGGAAGAGACGCCGGAAGTCAGCCTGAAGATCGTCGACGACCTGGACAGCGCCATCGCCTTGTTCAACCTCTACAGCCCGCAATTCACCGTGTCGCTGCTCAGTGAAGATGCCGCGACCCAGGAACGCTTCTACAACGCGGTCAACGCGCCCTTTGTCGGCAACGGGATCACCCGTTGGGTCGATGGTCAGTACGCACTCAACAAGCCGGAACTGGGCCTGTCGAACTGGGAGAGCGGTCGCCTGTTTGCGCGCAGCGCGATTCTCTCGGGCGATGGTGTGTTCACCATTCGCAGTCGCATGACCCAGGTCGATCTGTCGGTCAAACGCTAAAAAGATTGCCGCAGCGGCTGCCTGGGCGGTCGCTGCGGTCAAGCTCAGGCGGCTTCGACGGCTTTACACCAGATGGGCACTGAATTTTCTTGATCACCACAAATCTCCTTGTGGGAGCGGGCTTGCTCGCGAATGCGGTCTATCAGCTGACATTGACGTTGGCTGACCCGACGCATTCGCGAGCAAGCCCGCTCCCACACTGGATCTGTGGTGGTTAGGAATATCAGGCACTAAAAAGGGCCTGCTCTTATTGGGAGCAGGCCCTTTTTTTAATAAGTTAAATTCTAATCAGTAGAACCGATCAATCACCCGAACTTCGTTCTGGTTCTGCAGCGAGGCCCAGGCCTGTTTTAGCGTTTGCAGAACATTACCGATGAAGTCCTTGTCGGCCGCGGCTTTCTTGCCGACATAGCCCTGGCCGCGACGGTACATCTTCAGTCGGGCAAGCAGGTTCTCGTTGTTCTGGTCGAACTCCGCTTCATGGGCGTGTGGAGACAGGCAGTCGATTTGAACTTCGCCCGACTTGCTGATCCACAGGATATGGCTGTCATGGCTGTCTTTTTGCGCAGCGAACATACGAGCCAGTTCTTCGATAGTTGGTTGATTGTTCAGATTCATCATAAAAACCCCTTGACCATTTGGTGATCTTTCAAAGTTGATTCGCTAATACAGGTAGCCCATCGGTTAGTTGATCCCTGGCACCGAAACCAGGACGTCAGCAGTCGTCCGTCGAAATCGACGGGGTCCCGCGTCTGTTGCATGTAGTCGTGTTGAATAACTGCTACGCAATAGCGTCACAACGAAGAGAAGCGGCGATAACCTTTGGCCCCTGCCGACCTTTTCAGGGTCGGCCACAAGCATCATGAGGATGGATCGCCAGCGCTTCTCGCCCTTGTACTGGACGTTCAGGCCAGGTCAGCTTCTTCAATCTGCCTTGTGGGCAGCGTGTATCCGGAAAAAACAGCTCGGCGGTCAGACGAGCTTGCTCAAGCGTGTTGCCAGTACTCCCGATCGGGGAGACGTCTGCATCATGCAAGGGCAAATCGAAGGCGTCAACGGTTTTGTAGTGAATATTTTTGTTCACTACATATTGTCCGACAAAGCTGATTTGGAATTAGAAAGGGAGGGGGCTTGCCGGCGAAGCTCGCGGCTTTACCCGATCTATTGTGGGAGCTGGCCTGCCGGCGATGGCGTCCTTGAGCCTTGTGTTGGACTTTCAACGCCTTCGCCGGCAAGCCGGCTCCTACAGGGTTTACGGCGTTTCGAAACAATAAACGCTGCACGGCAACCCCTGGATCGACAGCTGATGCAGGCTGAACCGGTTTTGCGTGAGCTCGGGCATCACGGCAGCCCAGAACAGCCGCGCCGGCCGGTTCGCCTCGACATGGAAAATTTGCCATCGACCAGGGAGGCGGTTCAACAGAGTGGACACGACAAATCTGGCGACACCCTGGCCACGAAAGCGCCGACTGACGAACAGGTAACCGATGTTGTGGCGGGCGTCGGGTACATGGACTTCATCATCCACGGTCACGAATCCGGCCAACTCTCCGTCGACCTTGATCAGAAAAGGCTGGGTCGCGGGTTTTCGCCAGTAGTCCGAGAGGGACATCAGGCTGAAAAGACCCTGCTCGCCCAGTGCCAGCGGCACCCACTCGCTGAAGTCATAGGTGTAGAACTGCATCAGGTTTTCAAGGGTCTGCAGCTCATCGCGCCGGGCCGCGTGCAGTTCAATCGAGATCATCTGGAAGGTCCCCGCCGATTGCAGTGCAATACGCGTCATTATGGCCTACACCATCCAGCTTCTTTCGATCACCTTCAGACTTCGTTAAGAAACGCCGTCGATACTCCTCCCCAATAGATCCGGGGGAGGTATTTTCCAATGTCCGATTTCAACTGGAATGTTCAGTTGCCGCTGCAGTTTGGCCAGGCCGAAACGCCGCGGTTGCACCTCGCCAGGGCCTTGCCCTACGACCCGCAACGGTGTGCCTTCGAAACCTTTATCCAGCAACGTTTTCGCAAGGCCCACGGCGCCGACATTCGCCATTTCATGCCTGAACTGTTCGGCATGCTTGATGCCAACGATGCGCTCTGTGCAGTAGTGGGTGTGCGCCTGGCGAGCACCGGACCGCTGTTCCTGGAGTGTTACCTGGATGAAGCGATCGATCCGCTGATCAGCGCCACGGCAGACCAGGCCGTAGAGCGGTCGGCCATCGTCGAGGTGGGCAATCTGGCCGCCAGCGACACCGCAAACGCGCGCATGAGCATCATCGCGATGACCTACCTGCTGGCCATGGGAGGCCTGGAATGGGTGGCCTTTACCGGCAACCTGGGCTTGGTCAACAGCTTTCATCGCCTGGGTTTGAAGCCCGTGACGCTGTGCGCCGCCGACCCTGCGCGGCTCGGCGATGACCGCCACGCCTGGGGCAGTTACTACGAAAGCAAGCCTTGGGTTCACGTTGGCAACATCCGCGCCGGCTTCATTCATTTGCGCAATATCGGGTTGTTCAGTCGCCTGGGTTTGCCGACGTCGAGTGAGGCATGCTGCCATGTCGCCTGAGCTGGAACTGTTCGAACAGACCCTGCGCAGCCATGCCGAGGATCAGGCAAAAGTCACGGCGTTGTGGGGCGATCAGCTGAAACTGGACTACGCCACGCTGTATACCGAAGTGATGAAGCGCCAGCAGCGGCTGCGCGATGAGCAGATCGAGGTCGTGGCCCTGGCGCTGGACAACGGTGTCGAGGCCATGCTCTGGGACTTGGCCGCACTGTTCGCCGGCCTGGCCTGTGTCGCCTTGCCGGGCTTTTTCAGCCCGGCGCAACGCAGGCACTGCCTGGAGCAGAGCCGCGCCGAACGGGTCATCGCCGAACCGCACCTGCACGACGAACTGCAAGCGGCTGGCTATCAAACGGACGGCGACTTCTGGCGCCGTAGTTTCAGCGGTCCGAGTGTGATGCCTGAAGGCACGGCCAAGTTGACCTTCACCTCGGGCACCACCGGTACGCCCAGGGGAGTGTGCCTGAGTGCCGACAGCATCCTGCGGGTCAGCCGCGAGCTGGATCAGGCCAGCAAACCCACCCACCCGCAACACCATCTGGCGCTGCTGCCACTGGCCATCCTGCTGGAGAACATCGGTTGTTATGCCGCGTTGTACGCCGGCGCGACCTTGAGCCTGCCCGGCGCGAAAACCTTAGGGATTGAAGGCGCCAGCGGGGTGAATGTGCCGCAACTGCTGGGGTGCCTGGCCAACCGGGCGCCGCAGAGCCTGATCCTGGTGCCGCAGTTGCTGCTGATGCTGGTCAGTGCTGCCGAACAGCACGCCTTCGACCCACGGCACCTGCGTTTTGCCGCCGTGGGCGGTGCCCGGGTTTCCGAGGATCTGCTGCGTCGTGCACAGCGGGTGGGCGTGCCGGTCTACGAAGGGTACGGACTGTCGGAGTGCGCCTCGGTGGTGTGCCTCAATCGCCCACAGGCGCACCGTCCCGGCAGCGTCGGACAGCCCTTGCCCCATGTAGAGATCCGCCTGGCGGACGACGGCGAAGTGCTGATCAAGGGTTGCACCTTGCTCGGCTACCTGGGCGAGGCGCCCCATACCGCGGCATGGTGGCCCAGCGGTGATCTCGGCGAGTTCGACGCCGAGGGTTTTCTCTACCTCAAGGGCCGCAAGAAACATCAGTTCGTCACCAGTTTCGGGCGCAACGTGAATCCGGAGTGGGTGGAGGCCGAATTGACCCAGCGCGGGCTGATCGCCCAGGCCTTCGTGCATGGCGAGGCGATGGCGCACAACCATGCGCTGCTCTGGCCCCATCGCCCCGATTGCAGCGACGAGCAACTGGCTACCGCCGTCAGCCAGGCCAATCAGGCGTTACCCGACTACGCCCGGGTCCATCGCTGGACCCGTCTCGATCAACCCTTCACGGCCGCCAACGGTTTGCTCACCGCCAATGGCCGGCCCCGGCGGGACGCCATCGTCGAGCGCTACCGGGAGCAACTCAGTGAATACGCATTTTCCGAGGAATCCGCACCATGAGTTTTTTTGACAGGCTGCAAGAAGCCACGCATCAACAACGCACTGAGCTGTTCAACGTGCCGATCATCCGTGATGCCCTGGAGGGCAACGTCAGCCTGGACAGTTACCAGGCCTTCCTGGCGCAAGCCTATTACCACGTGCGCCATACCGTCCCCTTGATGATGGCCTGCGGTGCGCGCCTGCCGTCGCGCCTGGAATGGCTGCGTGAGGCGGTCTGTGAGTACATCGAGGATGAATACGGCCACGAAAAGTGGGTACTCGATGACATCGAAGCCTGCGGCGGTGACAGGGATGCTGTGCGCACCGGGCGTCCGTCCATGGCGATCGAATTGATGGTCAGCTTTCTCTACGACCTGATTGCCCGGGGCAACCCGGTGGGGCTGTTCGGCATGGTCAACGTGCTCGAAGGCACCAGCATTGCCCTGGCCACCCAGGCCGCCGACAGCATCCGCCAACGCCTGTACTTGCCGCAAAGCGCCTTCAGCTACTTGAGTTCCCACGGCTCACTGGATATCGAGCACATGCAGATCTACCGCCGACTGATGAACAGGCTGGAAGATCCGGACGACCAGGCCGCCGTCATTCACGCCTCCACCGTGGTCTACCGGCTGTACACCGATATGTTCCGCGGCCTGCCGCATGACGGGGAGAGCCGGCATGCGCCTGTCTGAAGCCCGCGTGGTGTTGACCGGCGCCAGCGGCGGCATCGGCCTGGCCATTGCCACGGCCCTGTGCGCCAGCGGCGCCCGGGTATTGGCCGTGGCACGCAATCGGCAACCGCTGGCGGCGCTGCTCGAGCAGTATCCGCGCAACCTGTTCTGGATCGGCGCTGACCTGACGCTGCTCGCCGAGCGCCGAGAAGTGCTGGCGGAAGCGGAAAGCATCGGTGGCATCAACCTGCTGATCAATGCCGCCGGGGTCAATCATTTCGCCATGCTCGAACAACTGGACGACAGTGAGATCAACGCGATGCTGGCGGTGAACATCAGCGCGCCGATCTGCCTGACCAAACTGCTGCTGCCACTGCTCAAGCAGGCCGACAGTGCCATGGTGGTCAACGTCGGTTCAACCTATGGCTCCATCGGATACCCCGGATACGCCAGCTATTGCGCGACCAAGTTCGCCCTGCGCGGGTTTTCCGAAGCCCTGCGCCGGGAGCTGGCGGACACCCGGGTCAGCGTACTCTACGTCGCCCCCCGCGCCACCCGTACCAGCATGAACAGCCCGGCGGCCCAGGCGCTCAACGATGCGCTCAAGGCCAATGTCGACGATCCGCGGGCGGTGGCAGCTTCCGTGATTCACGCCATCGCCGGTGACCGTCGTGACCTTTACCTGGGCTGGCCGGAGCGCTTTTTCGTGCGCCTCAACAGTCTGCTGCCGCACCTGGTAGACCGCGGCCTGCGCAAGCAATTGCCGCTGATCCGCCACCTGAGCCAGAAACCCGACGAGGAGAAACTCAAGCCATGAAAAAGATCATCACCTGCCTGCTGTGCGGCGTCTTGAGCCAGAGTGTCTGGGCGCTGGATGCCGCCGACCAGCAACGCCTCAACGGCATCCAGCAAAGCTGGGCGCATATTCAGTACGAGTTGCCAGAGGATCAACGCACCGCGGCCTTCGAAAAACTCGCCGCGCAAGCTGCAAGCTTCACCCAGGAACGCCAGGCAGTCGCAGAGGCCTGGATCTGGTCCGGTATCGTCACCAGCAGTTGGGCCGGTGCCCAAGGCGGGCTCGGGGCGCTGGGCAAGGTCAGGGCGGCCAGGGCCGACCTGGAAAAAGCCCTGACCCTGGACCCCAAGGCCCTGCAAGGTTCTGCCTACACCAGCCTTGGTGCGCTGTACGACCGGGTGCCGGGTTGGCCCATTGGTTTTGGCGACTCGGACAAGGCCGAACAATTGCTCAAGGTGGCCTTGCAAATGAACCCCAACGGTATCGACAGCCTGTACTTTTGGGGCGATCACCTCTACCGTCAAAAGCGTTACGTCGAGGCCAGGGCCGCCCTGCAGAAAGCCTTGCTGGCCGCGCCGCGTCCCGGCCGCGAAAGCGCCGACGCCGGGCGGCGCAAAGAGATTGAAGCGCTGTTGGTGGACGTGAACAAGAAACTCGGCTGACAGGAGTCCGTGTGCGCTTATTACTGATAGAGGATGACGTGGCACTCGGCGAGGGCATTCACCAGGCCCTCAGTCGAGAAGGCTACACCGTCGACTGGTTGCAGGACGGCAGCAGCGCCTTGCACTCGCTGCTCAGTGAAATCTTTGACCTGGCGGTACTCGACCTTGGCCTGCCGCGCATGGACGGCCTCCAGGTGCTCAGGCAGCTGCGCGACGGTGGCTCCAACCTGCCGGTGCTGATCCTGACCGCGCGTGATGCCACCGAAGACCGCATCGCCGGGCTGGATGCCGGCGCCGACGATTACCTGATCAAGCCGTTCGACCTGGCCGAACTGAAAGCGCGCATACGGGCGCTGCTGCGACGCAGCGCCGGCCGTGCACAAGCGCTGATCGAACACGCCGGCATCAGCCTGAATCCAGGCACCCAGCAAGTCAGCTACAAGGGTGAGCCCGTCGCCCTGACACCCAAGGAATACCAGTTGCTCCACGAATTGCTGTCGCCCCCTGGCCGGGTGATGACGCGCGATCATCTGATGCAGTTGCTCTACGGCTGGAACGAGGAGGCCGAAAGCAACACCCTGGAAGTGCACATCCATCACCTGCGCAAGAAGTTCTCCACCGACCTGATCCGCACCATCCGCGGGATCGGCTACCTGGTGGAGGAGCGCCGATGACCTCGATCAGGCGTCGCACCCTGACCTTGATCATTGGCCTGATGCTCGCGGGCCTGACGGTGATCAGCGTGCTCAACCTGCACGACAGCAACCACGAAATCGCCGAAGTCTACGATGCCCAACTGGCCCAGAACGCGCGCCTCCTGCAAGGCGTCATGCGCATGCCCCTGGCGAGCCAGGAGCATGCCGATCTGTACCGGGCCTTCAATCAGGCGCTGAGCGAGGCGACGCCCAGGGTCGACGGGCATCCCTATGAATCGAAGATTGCCTTTCAGGTCTGGAACTTCAAGGGCGAGTTGCTGGTGCACACGGCGAGCTCACCGTCCTTCAGTGCGCCACCGGTTACCCCGGGCTTCAGCGATGTAGTCGACCTGAAAAACCGGCATTGGCGCGCCTTCCTGCTCGAAGACAAACAAAACAACCTGCGCATCTGGGTGGGCGAACGCGACGACGTGCGCTCGGACCTGGTCGATCGGATCGTGAGCCACACGCTGTGGCCCAATGTCCTGGCAAGCCTGATGCTGGCCGCCATGATCTGGCTGGCCATCGGCTGGGGATTGAAGCCTCTGGTCGATATGGCGGCCAAATTGCGGGCCAGGCAGCCCGGCTCACTCGAGCCCCTGCAATTGACGCCGCTGCCCACCGAGCTTGAACCGATGCAGGCCGCCCTCAACCGGATGCTCGCGCAAATCCAGGAAATCATGGGGCGCGAGAGGCGCTTCATCGCCGACGCCGCCCACGAAATGCGCACGCCCCTGGCGGTGCTGCGGGTGCATGCGCAAAACCTGATGGAGGCGGGCAGTGACGCGGAGCGGCGCGTATCCCTTGAACACCTGATTGCCGGTGTCGACCGTACCAGTCGACTGGTCAACCAGTTGCTCACCATGGCGCGTATCGAGCCCAATCCCGGCACGCAACCGCCTGCCCCCATCGACCTGGCCGCCACCGTTCGCGACAGCCTGATCCAGCTGACGCCCTGGTTGTTGAGCAAGGACCTGGAACTGGTGTTCGACGTCAGTGACGACATCGGCCTGATGCGGGTAGACCCCGCCGCGATTGATATCGCCCTGAACAACCTGGTCACCAATGCGGCGAACTTCTCACCGCTGCATGGACTCATCAGGGTCACGCTGGCCGCCAGGCAAAACGTCCTTGAGTTGTCCGTCGAAGATGAGGGGCCGGGCATCAACGAGGACGATCGCGCTCGGCTGTTCGAGCGTTTCTACAGCCGCGGCAATGACCAGGGAGCAGGGCTGGGGCTGACCATCGTCCAGGCCATTGCCGATCGCCTGGGTGGGCAAATCAAACTGGAGAATTGCAGCCCCGCAGGCTTGCGCGCGACGTTGGAAATTGGCCGCGCATAAACCAGGCATTGCCTTCAGAGGGAACGCTGGTTGACCCGGGCCATGAGCTGCTCGGCGGTCTCCTTGCGTTCAGAGTAACGATCCACCAGGAACGCCTGGCGATCACGCAGCAGCAGGGTGAATTTCACCAGTTCTTCCATCACGTCGACGACCCGGTCGTAGTACGGGGATGGCTTCATCCGGCCCGCCTCATCGAACTCCATGTAGGCCTTGGGCACCGAGGACTGGTTGGGGATGGTGAACATGCGCATCCAGCGCCCCAGCACACGCAGCTGATTGACCACGTTGAACGACTGCGAGCCGCCACACACCTGCATCACCGCCAGCGTCTTGCCCTGGGTGGGGCGCACGGCGCCGAGCTCCAGGGGCACCCAGTCGATCTGCGCCTTGAACACGGCCGACATCGCGCCATGCCGTTCCGGCGAACACCAGACCTGGCCTTCCGACCACTGCATCAGTTCGCGCAGTTCCTGGACCTTGGGGTGGGCGACGGGCGCATCGTCGGGCAGCGGCAAACCGGAGGGATTGAAGATGCGCGTCTCGGCGCCGAAGTGCTCCAGCAGGCGCGCGGCTTCTTCGACCAGCAGGCGGCTGAACGAGCGCTCGCGGGTCGAGCCGTACAGCAGCAGGATGCGCGGCTTGTGCGCACTGGGCTGGTTCGGCATCTGCGGGCCGTCGAACAGCGTGAGATCAAGGTTGGGAAGGTGGTCTGACATTTTTCCTCCTGCTCAGAGCGAGCCGATTCGATCCAGCTCGCGTTTCAGTTCATCGCGGCTGATAGTGTTGAAGGGTAGGGCGAGGAAGGCCTTGCAGCGTTGCTCGATGCGCGCCAGGGTGGCGCGGAAGGCGGCGTCGACCAGCGCTTCATCACCCACCACATCGGATGGATCTTCCAGGCCCCAATGGGCTTTCACAGCCTGGCCGAAGTACACCGGGCAGGATTCACCCGCCGCCTTGTCGCACACGGTGATGACGATATCCGGCGGGTTGCCCTCGAAGGCGTCATTGCCCTTGCTGCTCAAGCCGTCGATGGCAATGCCGGCCTGTTGCAGGGTGACAAGACTGCGCGGCAGCACCTGGCCCTTGGGAAAACTCCCCGAACTCACCGCTTCGAAACCGTGCGGCGCCAGGTGATTGAACATGGCCTCGGAAAGGATGCTGCGGCAGCTGTTGGCCGTGCACATGAACAGGACTCGCATGGATTTGCTCCTGCCGCTCACGGCGGCGTCAAAGACTCAGGCTCAGGCGCAGCGCCAGGGCCGAAAGGGTGATCAACAGAACCGGAAGGGTCAGCACGATGCCGATCTTGAAGTAGTAGCCCCAGGTGATGCGCACGCCCTTGCGCTCGAGCACATGCAGCCAGAGGAGGGTGGCGAGACTGCCGATGGGGGTGATCTTCGGGCCGAGGTCGCAGCCGATGATGTTGGCGTAGATCATCGCCTCGCGCACCACGCCGTCGGCGCCGCTGCCCTGGATCGACAACGCGCCGATCAAAACGCTGGGCATGTTGTTCATCACCGACGACAGCAGCGCGGACAGCAGGCCGGTGCCGATGGCGGCGCCCCACAGGCCGTAGTCGGCCAGGCGGTCTAGTACATGGGTGAGCGAATCCGTCAGCCCTGCGTTTTTCAGGCCATACACCACCAGGTACATGCCCAGCGAGAACACCACCACCTGCCAGGGTGCCTCGCGCAACACGCGCCGGGTGGAGATCCGGTGACCCTTGGCCGCCACCGCGAACAGAATCGCTGCACAGGCCGCCGCGACCGCGCTGATGGGAACGCCCAGCGGCTCCAGGACAAACAGGCCGACCAGCAAGCCCAGCAACGTCCACCAGCCGACGACAAAGGTGGCGCGGTCGTGAATCGCCGTTTCCGGCGCCGGCAGCGCATCCACGTCATAGCGCGGTGGCAAGTCCCGACGGAAGTACAGGAACAGCACCAGCAGGGTGGCGGCGACGCTGACCAGGTTCACCGGCACCATCACCGACGCATACTCGGCAAAACCCAGCCCGAAGTAGTCGGCGGACACGATGTTCACCAGGTTGGACACCACCAGCGGCAGGCTGGCGGTGTCGGCGATGAACCCGGCAGCCATCACGAACGCCAGGGTCGCGGCGGGCGAGAAACGCAGCGCCAGCAGCATGGACATGACGATGGGCGTCAGGATCAGCGCCGCGCCGTCATTGGCGAACAGCGCAGACACCGCCGCGCCCAGCAGCACGCAAAACGCGAACAAGCGATAGCCACTGCCCTGCGCCCAGCGCGCCACATGCAGCGCGGCCCATTTGAAGAAGCCGGCTTCATCCAGCAACAGGCTGATAATGATGATGGCGATAAAGGTCGCGGTCGCGTTCCAGACGATGGCCCACACCGTGGGAATATCCTGCAGCGACACCGCACCCACCGCCAACGCGATGATCGCACCGGCCGCGGCGCTCCAGCCCACACCAAGCCCCTTGGGTTGCCAGATGACCAGAATGAGGGTGAAGACAAAAACAGCAAAGGCAATCAGCATCGAAAACTCACTCGATCAGGGATTCAGCAGCAGGCAGCATCGCGCACAGGGCGCCCGTCCATGTTCTGCAGGCGGGACGCGTTGTTTTGCAGCCAATCGGCGTTGCCCTGCAACGTCACCTGCAGGATCTCGTGCACCCAGGCAGGCAGGTCCGGATTCAGCCGGTAATAAACCCATTGCCCCTGACGGCGATCCAGCAACAACCCGCTGCTGCGCAGTTGCGCCAGATGACGGCTGATCTTCGGCTGGCTGTCGTCCAGCGCACACATCAGCTCGCAGACACACAGCTCGCCCTGGTGGGCGATCAGCAAGGTGGCGCGGGCGCGGGTCTCGTCAGCCAGGTTTTTGAATACCTCGGGAGGGGTGAGCATTGGGGTCGGCCTAAAACATATGGATAATCAAATATACGAATATCCATATGTTCTGCGCAAGTAAAGAATCGAACCTTTGCTCCTGATCATTGGCCAATAAGACAGGCCTGGCATCAAAGGCAGGGCACAAACGAGGAACCCCCATGCACCACTACACCGTGCAATACCTGTTCAACGGCAAGCCCCGCAGCCACCTGTTCGAGCTCGAGCCACCTCGGTTGCCCATCCATGAGGCGGCGATGCACCTGCTGCAACTGCATTTTGGCGATGGCGAGAACAGCCTGATCATGCCCAATGCGGATGCGACGCCAGAGGAGGTGCTATGGCAGGCTGAACTGGTGGGGCTGACACAGATCAGGGTCGTCGATGAAGTCGATTGACGAAAGTTGCGGCACCCTCGATGTCGTAATTCATGCAAAAACTGCATTTTTATGGAATTACGTTATGCGTAATGAGTATTTTACGAGAGGTGGTCAGGGCCTCATCGTATAAAGCAGGCCGCATTCAGATGTGATCGCGAAAAAGCTTCGGCATGCCTATCGAGCCCATATCGGCTCGTCCATTCCTGTAAATAGTACCGAGACCGCGCGCGCGGATCGACCTGACTTGCCTGAAAAGGCATCTGGAGACGAACGTGCGTTACCTGACGAAACTGGCGGCCGGGATGGCCGCTGCATGGCTGTGTCTTGCTGCGAACGCGCAATCGCTGGTGGTGGGTGACCAAAGTTACAACGCCCAGGCCGTGATGGAGGCGGCGGGGGTACTTGACGATCTGCCTTATACCCTTGAGTGGAAGCAGTTCACGGCAGGGTCGCCTGTCGCCGAGGCACTCAATGTCGGCAGTCTCGATATCGGGCTGCTCGGTGATGCGCCAGCGCTGTTCCTGGGCGCATTGGGCGCACCGATCAAGGTGATTGCAGTCGGCCGGCAAAGTCTTGGCGGTGTGGCCATTCTTGTGAGCAAGGATTCGTCGATCCACAGTCTTGAGGATCTGAAGGGCAAGCGCGCGGCCATTTGGAAAGGTTCCTGGAGTCAGCAGCTGCTGCTGACCGCGCTGGATAAAGCCGGTGTGCCACGAGACTCGCTGGATTTGCGTTATCTCAGTGCGCTGGATGCCTCCCATGCGCTGGACGGTGGGTCGGTTGACGTCATTGCTACCTGGGAACCCTACGTCACACAACAGGAACGCCAGGGTGCGCGAATTCTGGCCACGGCTGATGGATTGATCCCGGCCCAGAGCTTCATCGCCGCCAACGCCAATTCCGTCGACGCCAAGCGCGCGCAAATCAGTGATTTCCTCCAGCGCCTGAGGAAAGCGCGTGATTGGACGCTGCAAAATCCAGCCAATACCAACGCTTATGCCGATGCCTGGGCCAAACGCACCCGGGCTGACGCTGAAATCGCGCGTGCCTGGTTTGCCCGAGCGCGAACCACTGTCGAGCCACTGAACCCTCAGGCATCTATGGAGGCGCAGAAGACCGTGGACTTTTTCGCAAGCCTGGGACTGGTCAAGTCCTACCCGGCAGCCAACCTGTTCGACAATTCATTCGCTGCCTCCTTGCAGCCAGCCTTGGCCAAATAAGGATATTTTTGCCATGACCAAAAGACAGCTCAAACTGGGCGCGCTGACGATGGGGTGTGGTGGGCCAGGCCGCCACAACCTGTGGCTGGACCCTCAATTGCCCGCCGATGCCAGCGTCAATGTCGACTGGTACATCGACATTGCGCGTCAGGCCGAGGCGGCACTGTTCGACTTGATGTTCATCGTCGACAGCCAGTTCATTACACCGGGCTCGCCATCCCACTACCTGAATCGCCTGGAGCCGCTGACACTGCTGTCAGCGATTGCCGTGAGCACTCGACATATCGGTCTGGTCGGTACGCTGACGACCTCCTACAACTCGCCCTATAACGTCGCGCGGCGCCTGGCATCACTGGACCTGATCAGCAAAGGCCGTGCGGGCTGGAACGTCGTCACCAGCGGCGATGCCGGCACCGCTGGCAACTACAGTCGCGACGAACATTACGATTACGACACCCGCTACAGTCGGGCGGCCGAACACGTCCAGGTGGTCCAGGGCCTGTGGCACTCTTATGAGGAGGATGCGTTCGTGCGCGACAGGGCGACGGGCCAGTTTCTCGACCCAGGCAAACTGCACCGTCTGAATCACCAGGGCGAACACTTCTCTGTGGTCGGCCCGCTGAACATCCAACGCTCACAGCAAGGCCAGCCGGTGATCTTCCAGGCCGGCGATTCGCAGCAGGGCCGCGATCTGGGCGCCGCCACTGCGGATGTGGTCTTCACCCATGCCGCCAGCGTCGAGCAGGGCCAGGCTTTCTACCAGGATATCAAGGGCAGGGCGCAGCGACTTGGCCGCGATCCCGAGCAGTTACTGGTCATGCCCGGTGCCGAAATCCATGTAGGTGACAACGACAAACATGCGCGTGAAATCGAGCAGTACTACCATCAGGCCGACCATAGCTTCGAGCTCGCGCTGAAGGAATTTGGCCGCAACTTCGGTTGGCATGACTTCAGCCAATACGACCTCGATGCTCCGTTCCCTCAGGAGAGTCTGGAGTCTGCGCGCAGCAGTTTTTTCACCGCGGCCAAACGTATTGCCGATCAGGCACGGGAGAAAGGTTTCACGCTGCGCCAGGCCGTAGAGTTCGGTCGACAGCTGCGCCCGGGTGCCTTCGTCGGGTCGGCGGACACGGTTGCGCAGAAGATGGCTGACTGGTTCGAAGCCCGGGCGGTGGATGGTTTCAACATCTACATTGGCCACCCTGAGCAGTTCAACCGTTTTACCAACGAGGTGGTTCCGCTGCTGCAAGAGCGTGGTGTCTACCGCAGGGCGTATGAAGGTACGACCTTGCGTGAAAGCCTGGGTCTGGAGATTCCTCGATTCGGCGGCAAACGCTAGTCACGCTATCGAGTATCAAATGGCCGGCTCGGTGTTGCGCACCGAACCGGCCATTTGCGTCACCGCAGCTACTTGCAGTTTCCTGCCTTGCGATATCCCGCGGATTGGGCTGCAGATTCAGAGTCAAAAGTTATCTGGTTTTTCGTCGACACCTGAGCATACCCAGGACACCCCATTGAGAGGTGATAGATGTGGCTATTGCGGTTGCCGATGATCGAACCTGCTGCGCTCGTACTCGCCAGGGTCGGCTGGGCTGCTGCCCGCGGCGGGTTAACAGGCATCGCGCTGACGACGCCCTCACCGACTGCCTTATACCCTTGCGACCATCGACGCTCGCCCGTCACGAATGGATTGGAGTGCCCCATGATGGCTGCAATACGTCGATCCCGCTCTTTTTCCCAGGACGAAACCGGGTACTGCTTGTCCCAGGCCATCAGTAGCTGTTGCTGCTGACGGGACATGCTCAGCTTGTATCTGTCGAACATGTAGAAGGTTGTTCTTGCGACCAGCCCCTTGACCTCGTCACGGGGTTCCGCAGCACGTTGATCGAAATCAACCCGCGTCTTGCACTGCCCATACTGCGGCGCTACGCCGGCAGCCATGCCGTAGTTGAAATTGCTTCGGTCGCCGTTCACCTCGCCAACGGACGGGTAGAGGTTGAACAGGTCCGCTTCCATGGCGCGAAACACAGGATCATCATCCACGCAGTGTTCCCGACCACCGTTCTTCCAGCATTGGCGTTGGTTACCGAATGTCCAGGCGGGCACGATATGTTCCCACTCAGTGCGCTCTGCCCGATTCTCTTGCTTCCTGGCCTTGAGGCCACAGGACTCGGCATCGATACGTCCGCCTGATTTCCCCACCCACGTCCATTTGCAGCCGCAATACAACTCGCCCATGGAGCTGTTCGCCTGGTCCAGATAGATTTTCTGCTTGGCGATGACCTTGGCCTCGGAAAAGGTCGAGGGTGGGCTTGCGAATGCGCAGGTGATTACCGAGAGGGTCAGCGCTACTACAGACAGCAGTTTTTTCATTGGAAAACATTAGCTTATGAAGGGGCGCGCATTGTACGCACGACGTCGACGGCCGCTGCAGTATTTTCTCGGGTAAACGCAACCTCGATAAATGTTTGCAGCTGCCCGGCTGTCAAGCTGCTCTGAAACCGGTTTCATTTTGTCTCGGTCGTCGATATATTCCCCGCTTTTTCCCAGCCAGTGCGTCCAAAAACCAACAAGATTGATGCGCCACCCAACCGAATTGTTGATGAGGATTTGTGATGTCTGAGCAAGATCAAGACAACCCGCGCCGGGACTTTCTGCGCAAAACGCTGACCCTGATTCCCGTGGTGACGGTGGCCAGTACCGGTTTCGGCATGAACGCACTGGCGGCAACCGATAGCGCCCCGACCGCCAAAGCGCCGATCGCACCCCCCGCGAGCGATTACCCGCCCAGCTTTTTCACCAAGGAAGAGTGGGCTTTCGTCCAGGCGGTGGTATCGCGCCTTATTCCTGCCGACGACCTTGGCCCCGGTGCACTTGAAGCGGGAGCAGCCGAATTTATCGATCGGCAGATGAACACGCCCTACGCAACAGGTGCGCTCTGGTACATGCAGGGCCCATTTGTGACTGATGCTCCCCCTGAACTGGGTTACCAACTGCAATTGGCGCCGCAGCAACTCTACCGCCTGGGCATCGCGGCAACGGACGCGTGGTGCAAAACCACTTACGGCAAAGTTTTTGCTGCGCAAGACAGCGCTACCCGAGACAGTATTCTCCACAAAATGGAGTCCGGAGAGGTGGTTTTCGATGATTTTCCGGTTAAAGCATTCTTCAGCCTGATGGTGCAGAACACCCGTGAAGGATTCTTCTGCGACCCCATTCATGGCGGTAACAAAGGGATGGTCGGCTGGACCCAGATTGGTTTCCCTGGCGCTCGCGCCGATTTCATGGATTGGGTCGAGCGCAACGAGCCGTACCCCTTCCCGGCAGTGTCGATTCGTGGCGAGAGGGCTTGAAGATGGCGACGGTATTGAAAAAGGTTGATGCGGTCATCGTCGGTTTCGGCTGGACCGGGGCCATCATGGCCAAGGAGCTGACCGAGGCGGGACTGCAGGTGGTGGCGTTGGAGCGCGGCCCCATGCAGGACACCTATCCGGATGGAAACTATCCGCAAGTGATCGATGAGCTGACCTACAGCGTGCGCAAAAAGCTGTTCCAGGACATCTCCAAGGAAACGGTGACTATCCGTCATAGCGTCAATGACGTCGCGTTGCCCAATCGGCAGCTTGGCGCGTTCCTGCCCGGCAAAGGCGTCGGTGGTGCGGGCCTGCATTGGTCGGGCGTGCATTTTCGCGTCGACCCCATCGAGTTGAGGATGCGCAGCCACTACGAGGAGCGCTACGGCAAGCACTTCATTCCCAAGGACATGACCATCCAGGACTTTGGCGTCACCTACGAAGAGCTGGAGCCGTTTTTCGATTTCGCCGAAAAGGTCTTCGGCACATCTGGCCAGGCCTGGACAGTGAAAGGCCAGTTGGTCGGTGCAGGGAAGGGCGGTAATCCCTACGCGCCGGATCGTTCCAGTGATTTCCCTCTGGAATCGCAGAAGAACACCTACTCGGCGCAGTTGTTCCAGAAGGCCGCACTCAGTGTTGGCTATAAACCCTACAACCTGCCCTCTGCCAATACGTCGGGACCCTACACCAATCCTTATGGCGCACAGATGGGGCCTTGTAATTTCTGCGGCTTCTGCAGCGGTTACGTGTGCTACATGTACTCGAAGGCCTCTCCCAACGTAAATATCCTGCCAGCCCTGCGCCAAGTGCCGAACTTTGAGTTACGCACCAACGCCCATGTGCTGCGCGTCAATCTCGATAGCAGCAAGCGCAAGGCCACGGGCGTCTCCTACATCGATGCGCAAGGCCGAGAGGTCGAGCAACCGGCGGACCTGGTGATCCTTGGGGCTTTCCAATTCAACAATGTGCGCCTGATGTTGTTATCCGGCATTGGCAAACCCTATGACCCGAAGACCGGGGAAGGGGTAGTGGGCAAGAACTTTGCCTATCAGAACATGGCCACCATCAAGGCCTTCTTCGACAAGGACACCCACACCAACAACTTTATCGGTGCGGGTGGCAACGGCGTGGCGGTGGATGACTTCAATGCCGATAACTTCGATCACGGCCCCCACGGTTTTGTCGGCGGATCGCCGATGTGGGTCAACCAGGCGGGGAGTCGGCCAATCGCCGGTACATCGAACCCGCCAGGCACCCCGGCCTGGGGCAGCAGCTGGAAGAAGGCGACCGCCGATTACTACACCCATCAGGTGTCGATGGACGCGCATGGTGCGCATCAATCCTATCGCGGCAACTACCTTGACCTGGATCCGGTTTACCGCGATGCCTACGGGCTGCCGCTTTTGCGCATGACGTTCGACTGGCAGGAAAACGATATAAAAATGAATCGTTTCATGGTCGAAAAAATGAGCAAGATCGCCCAGGCCATGAACCCTAAAACCATTGCCGTGCTTGGCAAGAAAGTAGGGGATCATTTCAATACGGCGTCCTATCAGACGACGCACCTCAACGGCGGCGCAATCATGGGGACTGACCCCAAGACCAGTGCCATCAACCGTTATCTTCAGTGCTGGGACGTGCACAACGTTTTTGTCCCTGGCGCTTCAGCGTTTCCTCAAGGCCTGGGTTACAACCCAACGGGTCTGGTCGCCGCCCTGACGTACTGGTCGGCACGGGCGATTCGCGAACAGTACCTGAAGAACCCCGGCCCGCTGGTTCAGGCATAAGGAGCGCCAAGTGATGAAAAAAGTATTTGTCGCGGCGTTGATGCTCTGCGCGAACCTCCCGGCATGGGCTGCAGAGTCCACCGATGCCCAAATCAAACAGGGAGAATACCTGGCGCGTGCCGGTGACTGCGTTGCCTGTCATACCGCCAAGGGTGGCAAACCCTTCGCCGGCGGACTTGGCATGGAGACGCCAATCGGCACGGTGTATTCGACCAACATCACCCCTGACGCCAGCGGCATTGGCGGCTACAGCTTTGATGACTTCGACAGGGCGGTGCGTCATGGGATTGGCAAGAGTGGCAGCAGCTTGTATCCCGCCATGCCATTTCCTTCCTATGCACGTGTCAGCCCGGCCGACATGCAAGCGCTCTACGCGTACTTCATGAAGGGCGTGGAACCTGTTGAGCAGCCGAACAAAGAGACCGATATTCCATGGCCCCTGAGTATGCGTTGGCCACTGTCGATCTGGCGGGAACTGTTCGCCCCAAAAGTTGAAACCTATCAGGCTCCAGTGGGTGCAGATCCGGTGGTCAGTCGTGGCGCTTATCTCGTTGAAGGCCTGGGCCATTGCGGTGCCTGCCATACACCCCGTGCAATCACGATGCAGGAAAAGGCCCTGAGTGCCAGTGAGAGCCCGTTGTTCCTGTCCGGCAGCGCGCCATTGGAAGGCTGGATCGCCAAGAACCTTCGCGGTGATCACAAGGATGGACTGGGGAGCTGGAGCGAAGACGATCTGGTGCTGTTTCTCCAGACCGGTCGTAGCGACAGAGGTGCTGTCTTTGGTGGCATGAGTGATGTGGTCGAGCACAGCATGCAATACATGACGGAGGCTGATCTGCGCGCGATCGCCCGATACCTGAAAAGCCTGCCGCCCACCGACCCAGACGACAAGCCCCATCAATATGACAAACAGGTGGCGGATGCTCTATGGCGAGGAGACGACAGCAAACCCGGCGCTTCGGTGTACATCGACAATTGCGCGGCCTGTCATAGAACCGATGGCCAGGGATACGCTCGTGTGTTTCCTGCGTTGGCCGGCAACCCGGTGCTGCAGACTGTGGACGCTACTTCCCTGATCAACATTGTGCTGAAGGGTGGGTCATTGCCAGCGACGCATGCGGCACCCTCAACCTTCACCATGCCTGATTTTGCGTGGCGGTTATCAGACGAGCAAATTGCGGCGGTGGTGACTTTCATCAGGACGAGCTGGGGTAACCAGGGTGCGGCGGTGACGGCGAGCGATGTGAAGAGTCTGCGTGTTGACGGTTTGAGACAGACCACTGGAAATGACCTGGGGCTGACGAGTAGCAAGTAAGGCACGTCTTGGTTTGAGTACGAAGGGCCCCGAGAGGGGCAATGCTGTTCACTTTAGGTTGGAGGGCTTCAGGTGGATATTTGGATTAGGTGTATATCCATTCCTGCGGTAACGGCCACCTATGGTTTCGCTCTTACCTGTAGGAGCGAGCTTGCTCGCGATGGAGGTCAACGATGACGCGGGGAGCCTGACACCCCGCGGTGCTCTCAGGTTTTTCGCGAGCAATCGAGCGTCGACCGGCTGCTCCTACAGGGGAACGTGCTCACTTGAAACCAGGTCGGCTGTCAGGCCGCCTCGCTTTGCTTTTGATCGCGGCGACCCACGGAGCAATGCCGGAGTGAGGGCATGCCGAGCCTAGGCGAGGCACCGAGTGGTGGGGCAAGAGCCTTTTGGTTCCTTTTTGGCGTTTGAAAAAGGGACTCGCCGCAAGGGCGAAACCATAGGTGGCCGTTACCGCAGCAATGGATATCCCCCCAATCCAGTTTTTAACAACCCCATGCTTAAGTGAACAGCATTACCCGAGAGGGGCCCTTTTTGTTGGGCATCTGAATTTTACGTCCCCGCGTGCGCCTGTATATCGACCCACACCGCGCCACCCGGATACTGATAACGCTCCAGTGTCTCAGGGCTCATTTCAATGCTGTACCCCGGCCGTTGCGGCGGCATGTAGCGCCCGCGGCGGATCACCACCGGGTCGAGGAAGTGTTCGTGCAGGTGGTCGACGTATTCCAGGACCCGGTTGTGCAGCGAGGCCGAGACGGCGATGTAGTCGAACAGCGCGATGTTCTGCACGTACTCGCACAAACCGACGCCTCCGCCATGGGGGCAGACCGGGATGTCGAACTTGGCGGCCATCAGTAACACGATCAACACTTCATTGAGCCCACCCAGGCGGGCGGCGTCCAGCTGGCAGAAGTCCAGGGCGCCGGCCTGGAACATCTGCTTGAACATCACCCGGTTGTGGCAGTGCTCACCGGTGGCCACGCCGATCGGTGCGATGCGCTGGCGGATGCTGGCATGGCCGAGGATGTCGTCGGGGCTGGTCGGCTCTTCGATCCACAGCGGATCGAATGCGGCCAGGCGGCGCATGTTGGCGACTGACTCGTCGACGCCCCAGACCTGGTTGGCGTCCATCATCAGGCTCCGTTCCCAGCCGATTTCTTCACGCAGGATGGTGGCGCGGCGGATGTCGTCTTCCAGGTTGGCGCCGATTTTCTGCTTGATGTGGGTCCAGCCATCCTCGACTGCCGACCGCGCCAGTTGGCGCATTTTTTCTTCGCTGTAGCCCAGCCAGCCCGGCGCGGTGGTGTAGCCGGGGTAGCCTTCACGGAGCATTTGCGCCTCACGCTGGGCTTTACCAGGCACCTGGCGGCGCAGTAGAGCGATGGCTTCTTCGGGGGTGAGCACGTCGGTGACGTAGCTGAAATCCAGGCAGCGCACCAGTTGTTCCGGCGTCATGTCGGCCAGCAACTTCCACACGGGTTTGCCTTCGTGTTTGGCCCACAGGTCCCAGATCGCGTTGACGATGGCCGCGGTGGCCAGGTGGATCACGCCTTTTTCCGGCCCCAGCCAGCGCAGTTGGCTGTCGCCCACGGTGAAGTTGTGCCAGAAGGCGCCCATGTCGGCGACGATGTCTTCGAGGGTCAGGCCGACCACCATAGGTGCCAGGGATTGCACGGCCGCGACACAGATTTCGTTGCCACGGCCGATGGTGAAGGTCAGGCCATGGCCTTCCAGGCCGCCAGGCGCGTCGGTGTGCAGCACGACATAGGTGGCGGAGTAGTCCGGCGCGCTGTTCATCGCATCGGAGCCGTCCAGGGACAGGGAGGTGGGGAAACGGATGTCGCGCACGCTCAGGTGAGTGATTCGAATGCTCATGGCGGATTCTTGTTCTGGGTGACCATAGGGAGCCCCGACTGTAGATCGCCAGGCGATACAGGCATAATCGCGAATTCCTAAGTATCGATACCGGATTTGATATGCCTATCGAGCCAGAAACCACGGCGCCCGAGCTGCGCAATTTTGCTGCCCTGAAAATTTCCAGCCGGCAGATCACCTTGCTCAATGCCCTGGGCGAGTTCGGCAACCTGCGCCGGGCGGCCACGGCGATGCACACCTCGCAACCGGCCGCCAGCCTGCTGCTGCAGCAACTGGAGGAGCGACTGGGCGTGCGCCTGTTCGACCGCTTGCCGCGCGGCATGCAGCCGACCCTGTATGGCGAGGTGATGATCCGCTACGCCCAGGGCGCGCTGCATGAGTTCGAGCATGCCCAGGAGCAGATCGCCGAACTGGCGCGCGGGGCCACGGGGCTGGTGCGGGTCGGCAGTGTGATGGGGCCGGTGCCGACGCTTTTGACCAAGGCGGTGCTGGCGTACAAGCGCGAACACCCCAAGGTGCGCATCTCCATTGAGGTCGGGACCAGCGATACCTTGCTGCCGGCCTTGCTGCGCGGCGATTTCGATGTGGTGCTGGGGCGAGTGCCCGATCAGAGCGATAGCCACGGCCTGGACATCGAACTGTTCGACCACGGCGAACAGATGCGCGTGATTGCCCGTGCCGGCCACCCGTTGGCCGGTTCTGCGCCCTTGCAGTTGGCCGATCTGATCGCACAGACCTGGATCCTGCACCCCATGGGCAGCCCCATGCGTCGCCGGGTGGAAAGTGCCCTGCAGGCCGGCGGCATGGTGCAGGCGCTGGATATCGTGGAAACCGCCTCGATCCTGGCCACCACGGCGATGCTCGAAGCCTCGGACATGATCGCGGTGGTGCCCAACGACGTGGCCGAGCATTACGCGCGTTATGGCATGGTCACTGTCCTGCCGGTGGAATTGCCGATCTCCATGGCCAACATTGGCCTGCTGACCTTGGGGTCACGACCCAAGTCGGTAGCGCTCACTAAATTGCTCGACTACTTCAGGGCGCAATAGGTCGAAGTGATAACGTTTGGTTATCAATTGATCGGATCATCTCATTGGGAATCCCGGGGTTGGCTCCTTACAGTTGGCGCAGATTCACCCTCCACAGAAAGGGTGACGCCATAACAAGAAGTCGGCCGCTATACCCTGAGAGGTCCCATGCAACTGATAGCCAGTACACGGACCGGCGACCCTGCCGTGATTCGCCTCAACCCCTTGGACAACGTAGTGATCGCCCGACAGGTCCTGCCTGAAGGCCTGAACCTGGAAGCCGAAGCCGTCACCGTGCGGCAGCCGATTCCGTCCGGGCACAAAGTCGCCACCCAGCGCGTGGAGCAGGGCCAGGCCCTGCGTCGTTACGGGCAGATCATCGGTTTTGCCTCACAGCCCATCGAAGCCGGCGACCACGTGCACGTACACAATGTGGAGATGGGCGACTTTGCCCGTGACTATGCCTTTGGCGTGGATGCCCATGTAACGCCCGCCACCGATGCGGTGTTCCAGGGCATCGTGCGGGCCGATGGCCGCGTGGCGACGCGCAACTATGTCGGCATTCTCACGTCGGTGAACTGTTCGGCGACCGTCGCCCGGGCCGTGGCCGATCACTTTCGTCGCGACATCCACCCCGAAGCACTGGCCGCCTTCCCGAACATCGATGGTGTGGTGGCGCTGACCCACGGTGCCGGTTGCGCAGTGGACCCCAGCGGCGAAGCCTTGGGCCTGTTGCGCCGCACGCTCGGTGGCTACGCCGTTCACCCCAACTTTGCCGCGGTGCTGATCATCGGCCTGGGCTGTGAAACCAACCAGATCGAAAGCCTGCTGGAAACCCAGGGGCTTGCGGCCAGCGACCAGTTGCGCGCCTTCACCATCCAGGGCATCGGCGGCACCTCGAAAACCATCGCCAGTGGCATCGAGCAGGTCAAGGCCTTGCTGCCCAAGGCCAACCAGGTGCAACGCGAACCGGTCAGCGCACGCCACCTGATCGTCGGCCTGCAGTGCGGCGGCTCGGACGGTTACTCCGGCATCACCGCCAACCCGGCGCTGGGCAATGCGGTCGATCGCCTGGTGGCGGCCGGTGGCACCGCGATCCTGTCCGAGACCCCGGAGATCTATGGCGCCGAACATTTGCTCACGCGCCGGGCCGTGAGCCGCGAAGTGGGGGAAAAACTCATCGCGCGCATCCACTGGTGGGAAGACTACTGCCGGCGCATGAACGCCGAACTGAACAACAACCCTTCGGCCGGTAACAAGGCCGGGGGCCTGACCACCATTCTCGAGAAATCCCTGGGGGCGGTGGCCAAGGCCGGCTCCAGCAACCTGGTGGATGTCTACCAGTACGCCGAAGCGGTCCGGGCCAAGGGCCTGGTGTTCATGGACACCCCGGGCTACGACCCGGTCTCGGCCACCGGGCAAGTCGCCGGTGGCGCCAACCTGATCGCCTTCACCACCGGCCGGGGCTCGGCCTACGGCTGCGCGCCCGCACCTTCGATCAAGCTGGCCACCAACAACCGGGTGTTCGAGCACCAGGAAGAAGACATGGACGTGAACTGCGGCGGCATTGCCGACGGTTCCACCAGCATCGAAGAGCGCGGCGCCTACATCTTCGCGCAGATGCTGCGAATCGCTTCCGGCGAACGCAGCAAGAGCGAACAACACGGCTATGGGCAGAACGAATTCGTGCCCTGGCAGATCGGCGCCGTGACCTGACTGACAGCCCCGCAACTTTCACAAGGCGAACACCATGCAATTTTCCGGATACAACTTCATTGCCGGCCAGCGCAGTGCCCTGGGCGACACCCTGGTCCACAGCATCGACGCCCACACCGGCGAACGCCTGCCAGGCGCTTTCCATCAGGCCACCCTGGCGGAAGTCGATGCCGCGGTGGCGGCGGCGAGCGCGGCGTTTGCCTCGTTTCGCACGCTGCCGGCGGTACGCCGCGCGGAATTCCTTGAAGCCATCGCCGATGAGCTCGATGCACTGGGCGAAGATTTCATCGCCCTGACCTGTCAGGAGACGGCGCTGCCGAGCGCCCGTATCCAGGGTGAGCGCGGGCGTACCAGTGGCCAGATGCGCCTGTTTGCCCACGTGCTGCGCCGGGGTGATTTTTACGGCGCACGCATCGACCAGGCGCTGCCGGCACGCACCCCCTTGCCACGCCCGGATCTGCGTCAGTACCGCATCGGCGTCGGCCCGGTGGCGGTGTTCGGCGCCAGCAACTTCCCGCTGGCGTTTTCCACCGCGGGGGGTGATACCGCCGCCGCCCTGGCCGCCGGTTGCCCGGTCGTCTTCAAGGCCCATAGCGGCCACATGGCCACCGCCGAGCGGGTGGCAGAGGCGCTGATTCGTGCGGCCGAGCGCACGGGCATGCCGGCCGGCGTGTTCAACATGATCTTCGGTGCCGGCGTCGGAGAGGCGTTGGTCAAGCACCCGGGCATCCAGGCGGTGGGCTTTACCGGCTCGCTGAAAGGCGGCCGTGCCCTGTGTGACATGGCGGCAGCCAGGCCGCAACCGATCCCGGTGTTTGCCGAGATGTCGAGCATCAACCCGGTACTGGTCCTGCCCCAGGCCCTGGCCAACCGCAGCGCGGCAATGGCCCGGGAGCTGACCGCCTCGGTGGTGCAGGGCTGTGGCCAGTTCTGCACCAACCCCGGGCTGGTGCTGGGTATTCGCTCGCCAGCGTTCAGCGCCTTCATCGAGCAACTGACCAGGCACATGGCCGAACAGGCGCCGCAAACCATGCTCAATCCAGGCACCCTGAACAGTTACGGCAAAGGCTTGCAGGCGTTGCGGGCGCACTCGGGCATCAAGCATTTGAGCGGCCTGTCGCAAGCGGGCAACCAGGCGCAGCCGCAACTGTTCGAGGCCGACATCAGCCTGTTGCTGGAACAGGATGAATTGCTTCAGGAGGAGGTGTTCGGCCCTTGCACGGTGGTGGTCCAAGCGGCGGACAAGGCTGAGCTACTGCGCGCCGTCGCTGCCTTGCGCGGCCAGCTCACGGCCACGCTGCTGGCCGACGGCGATGACCTCACTGTTTTTGGTGAGCTGTTCGGCGCGCTGGAAGTGAAGGTCGGCCGGGTGCTGCTCAACGGTTACCCGACCGGTGTCGAGGTGTGCGATGCCATGGTCCATGGCGGGCCTTACCCGGCCACCTCCGATGCCCGCGGCACCTCGGTCGGCACCCTGGCGATCGATCGTTTCCTGCGCCCGGTGTGCTACCAGAACGTGCCCGATGCGTTGCTGCCCGATGCCTTGAAGAACGCCAACCCGCTGGGCCTGCAGCGCCTGGTCGATGGCAAGCACACCACAGCGGCGTTGAATTGATCCGGGAGCAGCATCTATGAATGAAGCCAAACGCTACGCCGCGCCAACGCTGACCGCGTTTGTCGAGCAACTGTTTGAAAAAGCCGGAGCCGATGCCGAGGTCGCCCAGGTGGTGACGTGGGTGCTGCTCGAAGGCGAACTGCTGGGCCATCGCACCCACGGCCTCAACCTGGTCAGCCGCTATATCGGCGGCATGCTCAGCGGCCAGGTCAAGGCCAGGGCCGAGAACCTCGAACAGGTGTCCGACAGCGGTATTTCCAGCCTGTTCGATGGCCATTATGTGCTCGGTCCCTATTGTGTCAGCCGTGCGCTGGACAGCGCAGCCAAGGGCGCCACGGCGCAGGGCATCGGTATCGCCGTGGTGCGCCGTGCCGCGCACATCGGTTGCCTGGCCGCTTACCTCAAGCCGTTCACCGACCGTGGCCTTATTGCCATGGTCTATTCCTCGGACCCGTCGGTCGGGGTGGTGTGCGCCCATGGCGGCATCGACCCGATCTACACCCCGAACCCGATCGCCGCCGGCATCCCGACCCGGGGCGCACCGATCCTGCTGGATGTCAGCATGTCCACCGTGACCCTGGCCCTGGTCGGTCAATGCCGCGACGCCGGTAGCAACCTGCCGCACCCGGTGCTGATGAGCAACGAAGGCCAGGTGAGCGACGCCCCGGCCGATTTTTTTAGCACCCCGCCGGGCAGCATCCTGCCCCTGGGCGGCCAGGCCTTCGGGCACAAGGGTTTTGCCCTGGCGATCCTGGTCGAGGCCCTGACCTCGGGCCTCGCCGGTCACGGGCGCAAGGACGGCCCGCAGCAGTGGGGCGCCTCGGCCACGACCGTGGTGATCGACCCGCGCTTCTTCGGCGGGCTGGAAGCCTTCACCGACGAAACCTCGTTCCTCAGCAAGCTGATACTGGGCAGTCGTGCGGTCGACCCCCAGCGCCCGGTGCGCCTGCCGGGCCAGGCCGGCCTGAAGTTGCGTGAACAGGCCTTGGACGAAGGCGTGGGCCTGTCGCAGAAGGTGTTCGACGACCTCAACCAGACGGCCGCGCAGTTGCAACTGCCAGCCCTTACCTGATTCCCTTGTAGGAGCGAGCTTGCTCGCGAAGAACTTGAGAACGACGCGTTTATTCAGAAAACACGCGTCATCGTTAACGACCATCGCGAGCAAGCTCGCTCCTACAAAAAAACACAAGAGCGCATCACCGGTGAATGGATCGCCCCGGCATTGCAACCGCTTCAATAACAATAATAAAGGCCATCAGATGACCCCACTGAAGAAGTACCAAAGCATCACCGTTGTCTTCCTGCTATTGATCGGCATCGTCAACTACCTGGACCGTAGTGCGCTGTCGATCGCCAACACCTCGATCCAGAAGGACATGATGATCAGCCCCTCGCAAATGGGCATCCTGTTGTCGGCGTTCTCCATCGCTTATGCGTTTGCGCAATTGCCGATGGGCCTGATCATCGACCGGCTGGGCAGCAAGATCGCCCTGGGCGCGTCCTTGCTGGCCTGGTCGGTGGCGCAGTCGACCTTCGGCATGGTCAACAGCTTTGCCGGCTTCATGGGCCTGCGGGTGTTGCTGGGGATTGGCGAGGCACCGATGTTCCCCTCGGCGGCCAAGGCCCTGTCCGAATGGTTCGATGCCAATGAGCGCGGGACCCCGACCGGCATCGTCTGGTCGTCGACCTGCCTGGGCCCATGCCTGGCACCGCCGTTGCTGACACTGTTCATGGTCAACTTCGGCTGGCGCGGCATGTTCATCATCACCGGTGCGATCGGTATCGTTCTGGCCCTGTGCTGGTTGACCTTCTACAAGAGCAAGGCGCAGTACCTGGCCGAGCTGGCGGCTGAAGGCAAGCCGTTGCCTACCGAGAAACAGCCGCGTGTGCAGGCCGCCGATGCCCAGGCGCCGAAGGTGTCCTACTTCGCCGGCTGGCTTGACCTGTTCAAGCACCGCAGCACCTGGGGCGCAGTCCTGGGCTTCATGGGCGTGATCTACATGCTGTGGCTGCACCTGACCTGGCTGCCCGGTTACTTCGAGCGCGAGCACGGCATGAACCTCTACAAGACCGCGTGGCTGGTGTCGCTGGCCTATGGTTTTGGCGCGGTCGGCACCATCGTGGCCGGGCGTTTCTGCGACATGCTGGTGCGCCGAGGCATGAGCATCCTCGCAAGCCGCAAGTTCGGTGTGATCACCGGCCTGGTGCTCGCCGCGCTGTTCACCTTGCCCCTGTCGTATGTCACCGGCCTCACCGGTTGCATCATCCTGCTGTGCCTGGCGCTGTTCAGCATCAATATGGCCAGCGCCACGGCCTGGATGATCGTCAACACCATCGTCGACAGCCGCCGTGTAGCTTCTTTCGGTTCGATCCAGAACTTCGGCGGCTACATCGCCGGTTCCGTCGCGCCGATCGTCACCGGCTTCAGCATCCAGTACTCGGGATCGTTCAACACGGCGTTCATGATCAGTGCGGTGGTGGCGCTGTGTTCGGCCCTGGCGTACTTCCTGCTGCTCAACGCGCCGATCGGCAGTGCCGAGCCGGCTGCGGAGCACCTGGCAGCGGTGACTGAATAAGAGGGGGCACGGGCGATGAAGCCATCATCGCCCGGGTCATCCACCACTGACTTTCCAGTGTTTGACGTCATCGGCGAACATCATCTGCTTCATCTCATGGGCAATGCCATAGGCCAGGGATTCATGCGCGGCGATGACTTTTTCTTCCGCTGAAAGGCAATGGAAAATATCCAGCTTGGTCTCGGCGTCAGCCGTTTCGATGTTGTAGATCTGCACGTAGCGCGCCAGGTCGTTGTCCAGGCTCGACAGGTATTCACGCAGGCGCTGGTGGTCAACCGATTTCTGGCTGAAGTACCAGTTCATCGGGTGGATCAGGAAGCGTGAGTGGGGCGAGGTGATGCGGCGCCCGGCCGCCAGGAACATGATGATGCCCATGGACTCGATGTTGCCCGCGTTGATCGCGCAGAGCGGTACCGGCAATGACTTGAGGAAGGTGTAAAGGGTGAAGCCAAAGTTGGTGCTGCCCCCGCTCGTGGACAGATTGAGCAGAAGCGAGGTCGCACCCTGGTCGATGGCTTCCAGGCAACAGTCGCGGAAGCGCTCGGTGGTTCCCTGATCGATCTGGCAGTGAAAATGCACGATGTGTTCAGTCATCGATTGACTACCTGGGTGTGAGGCATGAAGGACACCCCAAGTCTAGTAAACATCGAGCAAGTGATCCGGAAACCTTCGCAAATCGCCTCCCCATCAGGTTCCCGCCGTCCATCGTCTGCGTGCATTTTTAATGGAACCAAACGCCCGAATCCACTCGTCGCGAGCAACGTAATTCGGTTCAAACTTTCTGTTTTACTCATCCTCCGACGTATACGAGCCCACGCTCGTACTAACGATGCAGAGGTGAATAGAAATGGCCAATACAGGAAATAAAAATCCCGGCAATCTTTCCACTGATCGGGACAAGGCGGCTGATGCCGGCAAAAAAGGCGGTCAGGCTTCCGGCGGACAACCATCGCGTGACAGCGATCGTATGGCCGGAGGCGGGCAGGGAACCAACCGCGGAGGCGAATGGGCCGACGACAAGGAAAACATGAACAAACCAGGCCAAAAAGGTGGCCAGGCTTCAGGCGGACAACAAGCCAACAAGGCTGATCAATCGTCCACCGGCGGGCAAGGCAGCGGACGCGGCAGCAATACTGCCGATGACCGTGACAAGTCCACTGGAATGGGACGCAAGGATGATGATATGAGTGGAGGCGGGGGACGTAAGTCCTGATACCGTCTGACCATCAAGCCCCGGATCTTCGGGGCTTGATTCGTTATGCTTCTAAAACCATGCACTCAGCAACCCTGCGCCCAATACCACCAACGCGGTATTAAGACAGACCAGCGCGAAACCAAACCTTACCAGTTCGCCTTCTTCCCTGGCCTGGGTTTTAGCCAGTCCCAGAATCAGCATGACGATCGACAGCGAGCCCAGCGCCGCATGCCCGGCCGCGCTGTTCTGTACCGCGGCCAGCAACAGGCGGGAGGACTCGGGCAGCATCGCAATGGCCGGCATGAAGATCGCGTTGCCGCCGACATTCGAGCCGGTCATGTAGCCCGACAGCGCCCCGAGCATGGCAACCAAAGAGGTCGCGGCGGTGGGCGACAGGCCCGCCAACAGTTGCATCAGCCCCGCCAGGAAACCGGCCTTCACCATCATCTGCGACATCGCCAGAAAGAAGAAGATGGTCAGCAATGGCCGCTTCACCCGCGCGACCAACGCAGCAGGCAGCCCCGTCTGGCGTTGTGCACTGCGCGTGTGAAATCCCAGCCCGATCAGCACCAGAATCAGTGCCACACCCGGTGAGGCGAGGGGTTTCCAGGTGACCTGGCTGCCCTGGACGATCCAGCTATCCTGCCAGGCGGTTAGGCTCCAGAGCAGTTTCAAGCCGACGATGTAGGCAATCAACAGCAGGTACGGCCAGGCCTGGCGCGGCCATTGCACCGAGCCACGTTCGCCATCGCTGCGGCGCAGGCGCCACAGCCCGCAAGTGAGTACGGCAACTGCCGTCACCAGCCCCGCGGCAACGCCCGCCACCTCCGGCCCGAACCAGCGGCTGGCACTGTAGAGCACCGCCACGAACAGCAGCCAGAAAACGCCCAGTGTCCGCCATTCACGCGGCTCGCGAACGCCTGCCAGATACAGGGCCAGCGCACTGAGGCCGAAAAACACCGGCGCGCTGATCAAGGCCGAGGTCGCAGCCAGCGCGGATGCGTCCAAATGTGCCAGGGACGCGCCAATGACCGAGGCCAGGCCCAGGGTTCCCCACGGCATGATCGCCATGCCGGTCAGCGCTATTCGCAGCGCGACCCGGCGCTCAAAAAGGCTGAGTAGCAGGGGGACCGTGGCGATCAATGACACGCCAAAACCGGTCATTGCCTCCAGTAGCGGCGCCAGCCCGAGCACGATGAACACGACCTGGTCGCCGCGTCCCAGCCCCAGTGAACGCACCCATTGGCTCAGCGCCAGGTTGACCCCCAGGCGCTCGATGAAAATCACGAAGGCCAGACCCGGCACGATCACGGACGCGGTACTGGCAAACAGCACGGCGGTGTCTCGAGCGGCAGCCAGCACGCTGTCCGGGCGCCATGCGTCGGCAGCACCGGCCAGCCAGAGCACCATCACCAGCAGGGTGCCTGCCATGGCGGCGTGAACGGGCGGCCGGCGCAGCACCACGAGCATGGCGGTCACCAACAGCACAGGGGAAAGATGAAACAGTGCGAGCATGCCAGACGATCCTTGTGTGAGTCTCCAACCAGGCTGCCCATGCGGCCTGCCAGCAAGATAATATTTCTCGCTACTAGATAAAGGGGCGCTGTTTTCTGCTAGTTTTCGAGAAAATTTCTCGCAGGATCACCATGGCAAAACTCGACGTTGCATCTGAATCCCTGGACAAATTCGACCGTGCCATCCTCGACCTGGTCCAGCGCGACAACACCACACCGCTGCGCCTGATGGCCGAGCAGGTCAATCTTTCCACGGCCGCTGTTCAGCGCCGTATCAAGCGGATGGAGGAGAGGGGCGTGATTACGGGCAACGTCGCCATCGTCGATCCCACCGCGGTAGGAAGGCCGATCACCATCATCGTGGAAGTGATGACCGAGCGCACCAGTATCGAGGCGCTGGAGGCGATGAAAGCGCACTTCGCGGTGCCCGAAGTCCAGCAGTGCTACTACGTCACCGGCGAAGTGGATTTCGTCCTGGTGCTGACCGTAACCAGCATGCAGGAGTACCAGGCCCTGGCGCGGCGATTGTTTGCCGAAAATCCCAACGTGACCTGGTTCAAGACCATTGTGGCCCTGGATCGGGTGAAGGTCGGGATGGCGGTGCCGAGCGTGCCTGGGTAACAGCTGGTCAAGCGTTACGTGATCTGCACAATGACCGGACCTTCCGTCACGATCGGCGGCTGCGCGTGAATATCCGATGCATTTTTCTGAATCCATTCCCGCGCGACTTTCAAGCTTGCATCGCTGCCGGCCTTGTCCGTGCAAACAGTCACCGCCGTACCGCCATCACCGGTATTGAGCAGTGTGTAGCTGACCAGGCCAGGCACTGTCCGCAGGGCAGCTTCGACGTCGTCTTGGCGCTCTTCCAATCGCTCGAAAAGCTGCTTTGCTCCAGCACCCAGGTAGGTTCTTATAACCGCATACATGGTCGTCTCCTTCGGGGAGCACCGTCTTGATGGCTATCCAGATCCGCTGATGGGTGCGCTCACCCAAGTGTCAATTCACCCCGATTCATTAAGCTTAGCCACACGCCGGCGACAAGCGAAATGCAACGACCACCGGGTGCTTTTTGCAGATTGGTGCCCGTCGTGACCGGCTGAAAACGATCCATAGCAGACGTTCCAGACAGGCTGCTGCTGGCCGATAGACTGAATCAGGTGTCGCCTAGCAGCATGATATGAGTAGCATGGACATCCTCTGTTCGCATGAAACCGCAGTGCAGGTAAAACGCGTCTCCTTCGGACGTATCGGTGGAAAGACGCACGTTCTGAAAGCGAAGAGTGGCATGTGCAACCAGCGCTTTTACTAGCGTTTGACCCACGTGTTGCCCCCTTGAAGAAGCTGCGACGTAAACCCGTCGCAGCCTTGCCGTATTAGTCTCGCCATATGGATCAACTGAGAGGCCTCCGATGCCTATCAGTTGCTGGTTGAAATACGCCGCCATAAGGCATTCTCCGGGTGCATCGAAGCGATTCGCTCCGCAGTGCCAGTCGGCAATCAGCCGAGTGAGAAACCTGAAACCCTCTCCAACTGCCTCTTTTTCCAAGACTTGAATCTGTGGCGGCAGGTGCGTGATCTGATGAATCTTGACTTGTTTCATGCATCCGCCTTGATTCGGTGTGAAACCGTTTTGGCTGGTCGAGGGTCTTCGTGTGCACTCTATGGCTAGTGGCTTTCAATTCCGAGCTTTTTGTCGGTTCAGGGGAGCTCATTTTTGGCGAGCGCTAGTTGCCTTCGCCTACACCCTCAATAGATCGTGCGTAGAGGGCCGTTGCCTTCTCGATGAGCCTTCCTCGTTCTTGGGGACTGATAACACCCTGATCTTCAAAATCATCCGCGAGATGCAGCAGTGCCTCGTACTGCTCCTCTGCGTCCATCCGAATCTCGGGCTGGCTAAACAGTTTTTCCCATGTTGCCAGTGCTTGGGTTTTGCGAGTGTCGTTCATCACAAAAGACCATTAGGTGTGTGCTTCGGTAGATCCTCATGGAATCCATGAAGTTCGAAGGAGAGGACAATCAGTAATGGGTGCTTGGATAGTCTGCACTCATGGTGATATGGAAGGCGATTCTACTGACGTATGGGCGCATCGCCGATGGACTCTGCCGCAACGACTGCGGTCAAGATGGATAACGGAGTCTGATTCTTTGGCGGTAAAGCCATGCGCCATATCCTTCGTGCTTGCTCGGGAGACGATGATGAACACAACACATTTTTTACCGTTAAAACATGATCGTCATCATCCTCCTTTTGTGAGCAAAAGCCCGCAGGAAAACGCTCGAGCGGATTGGCTCTACAACGCAGCTGAAGAACTTCTGCGCGGCAACAGCGTGTCATTCCAGCGTCGCATGCATCCTCAGCAAGGCGTGACCGCTGAGGAATTCGCCCTGGCAGTGGATGAATACGTGAACAGCCGTCTTGCCGATAGCGAGGTACATACCTCGGCGCTGGGCTGGCTGATCATCACCGCTGAGCGAGGACATGCTGACAAGACTGCTACAGCCGAATTGCTGGGCAGTTGTGATCACCCGTTGGGCAAGCTTGGCGAGATTGCCGAGGCGCTGCTTGAACATCTCGCCGATGACGCTCTGCTAGCCAAGGCTGAGGATGAGCTATGAGCACACACCTTGGGGATCAGCTAGTTTAAGAACCGGAATCAAGTAGCGACTTAGAGAGGAATGACAATGATCGACGATTCGAAAGTCCGAGAAAGAGCTTATGAGTTGTGGGAAAAAGATGGCCGTCCGGCAGGATCTGAAGCGCTGTATTGGCGACTTGCGCAAGAACAGCTTGAGGCAGAAGCTTCACGTCAAGCTACGGATGGTGAGTGGCCGGCAAAAGGCGAAGCCAGCCGCGTTGATGACTAATGGCTACGGAATTCTTCACTCCGCTGCCGATACGTTTTACCTCGTGCGATTCCGCTGCTCGTGCGCGTTTTCAGCCGGAATAAATTCCGATCCATGCCACTGCCATGAGTCCCACTCACCAAACAAAGTCGTCAGGAAGAGAGGAGTAGATTTTGATTCGCAAAAAAGCTCGCTTGAGGCGAGGTTTAAGGATTCAAAAAATAGCCTTGCCTATCGAAAATCAGTCTGATGATGGTTCGTCCTGCACAGTTTTTGACTTGCCGAGTATGTAGCACGGATGAAGCTGCCCATTGGGGTGAGTAGTCACCACGACGCTGAGGAGCGTCCACCCCTCGTGAATTTTAAGATTCGCATCATTGGTAGATAGAGCTTCCGTGACTTGGTACGCCTCTGACATATGCATGAGATTACCCGCTTACTTGTATTTACTCGTTAGGCATATTTGCAGAGATCGGGTTCCATACACCAATTGGCGGCCCGATCGAGCCTTGCAGATGATTAGTCCGAGGTGACGGCCTAACCGAGAGATGCCTATGGGTTGTCAATGCGGCTGGTCGAAACCCATTGATGCAACATATGCCGACGCGGGTAAGTGACTGGCACGGTCGTCGAGACCTCGGGAGGAAATTACCGCTCTGAGGGTCGGGGCGGCTAGCCGGACTGATAGGCGGGTAAGCATGTAGCCGGTGGTGCCGGATTTCCTGCAACATCCATCCAATGTACGTAGGCTGATGGTTGCAAGAGCGGCTGGTGCTGCCGCACTGGCCTGGCAAATTCAGGACTTGCATTACGGTAAGCAATTGTCAGAACAATCGCGCTGCCGGTATCCCGTCAGTCCTCATCCTTTTCCGCTCGCCGCGCTTCACGTTGAAGCTGGTTCACGAAACTCTGAACTTTGCGTTGCATCAGGCCGCTGAGGTTATGGAAGCGCACACCTGCGAAGGTTCTGTCGATACGCGCTTCATAGCGAAGGTGGCGTATCTCAAGCATCGTTAGATTCACGTCCAGCGGAGCGCTGGCAGACATTCGTTCGTAGATACATCCGATTCGAAGCTGATCTTCAAGATTACCGCCGAAGCTTACCCTGCAACCTGTGGCGGAAATTTCGAGTAGTCGCCCGCGCAGAGCGCCGCTGCGCCGGAGCTTGTCGCCGTCCAGCAAAATATCGATCCGTTGTGCCGATCTGAGCGTCGCTCGGAAGGCGTTGCGGCGCTGAAAATACATCACTACGTTGGGCATACTCATTTGGTAGCAATGCAGGCCGCCCTTCGTGCATGAGCGTACATAGCTGCTGCACTCCCACGCGATCAGCACGCCGCCGTGCGAGCTTTCGATGCGATAAGGCGCCCCGTCTTCCAGGAAAACTGCAGCCTCATGAGAAATTATTTCATCTAGCACGAGCGTGTCGCGATCGCTGTCAACCTGAACCAGATATGTCCTGAAACTTTTCCCTTGTTGGGGAAAGGTCAAGGTCAGAGGTGCACGTGTCTGCACTAATAACTGTAGCGTCGACGCGATTTCCAAAGGGGTGCTCAATACCTGGTGGGGCTGTAAAACATCGACGTTCTCGGACATTGGCAATCTCTCGTGCAAAGATTCGCAATCAAGGCATTTTGCCACTACTGCCTTGCACGATAGACGCAGAACGGCGGCTCATCTGCACGAACGATGAACGGTATAAAGTTTCTCCAGTCGTGCGAGTACGCGTTGATGTAAGAAGCTGGGAGGCTCATTTGGACAGGATTCCTGACCATGTATAGGAATTGGGGCCAGTTATCCGATTTAGTAGTCAATCGTGAAGCAATCCGTGGCCTCCGCGCCTCTCTGCGCTATGGTTATTTTTCCGACATATGAGACTAAAGTCGTAGGAGGGCGGGGCATGCGAATTCGCGGGGATGTTTTTTGGCAATGGGCTGATCCGGCGCTTCACCATCGAACACACGACGAAACGTTAGACGACGGAACCTTCATTGATGTCCAAGTGAGGCTGTCGCCTACGGGAAACACGCAGATGTTCATTGGAGTGTATGCAGCGAGCGGCATGGCTTTGCACGAAGAGGCGCTTGATTCCAGGCCAGGTGAATCAATGACTCGGGCTTTAGCGTGGGGTGTGGGATGTGCAAGGCGACTCGCGCTTGGTCTCAAACCTACTGAAAGGCATGTTGCCTAGACCTATATCTGGCGCTTGGTAGGGGTGTGGTCGCCATATTAAGTACGTGATCAGCCTGCTCGATACACAACGTGGCCGACGTCGTGCTCCAGCTGTTGAAAAATTTTGCGATAGATGGCGAACCAGCAGATGCCTTGGATGATGGCTGCTTCTGGCCGTGTTCTACCCATCGCGAACGGCTGTAGACGACCCACAGGGATCGTCTTGGAGTCCTGTGATAAATGTCACCGATGCCAAAATTGAAAAACCCACAGACGTCCTGGTTCGGATTACCACGACTAACATCTGTGGTTCAGACCTGCATATGTACGAAGGCCGGTAACCGTGCGGGCATCTCACCTTGCATGGAGATATCTACGTTTTTTACTCATCTTAGCGATCTGATGAATCCCATGGTTCCTGCAAAAATGACGATTTCTTTTCCGCTATTGCGATGGGCCTATGCTAAGTTCAGATCAGTTGTGAATGGATTTTTCGGTTATGGAGAACGCATCATGCTCGCAGTAGGCATCTCGCTACTTGCCGTAGGCTTAGGCACCGGCAATCCTGGCTTTTGGATACCAGGCTGCGTCTTCGCGGCTATAGGGTGTTCCCAAAGAGTTAAACGTCGAGACTGACCATAAGCAGTCAGTCTACGCATGGCTCACATCGCGCAGATCAAGTTGGCATCCACTTATGTGGCAGTAACTGTCCGATTTCACTCGCCCGCTGCGTCGGCAGGCGCGTGAGAACATCCTTCAAATAGGCGTACGGGTCATGTCCATTAAGTCGCGCCGACTGGATCAGACTCATGATCGCAGCCGCCCGTTTTCCGCTGCGTAGCGAGCCTGCGAAGAGCCAGTTCTTACGTCCAAGAGCCCATGGTCGGATCTGGTTCTCGGCCCAATTGTTGTCTATGGGTACAGCCCCGTCATCAAGGTAGCGCGACAGCGCTGCCCAGCGCTTCAGGCTGTAATCAAGTGCTTTGCTAATGGCTGAGCGTTCGGGCACAAGATCGCGCTGGGCGATCATCCAGGCATGCAGCATCTCCATTATCGGCGCGGCTTTTTCTTGCCGTATTCGGCGCCGTAAATCCGGCTCCAGGTCGCGGACTTCTCTTTCGATTTCGTACAGCAACTGGATATAGCGCAGGGCTTGCTCGGCGAGCGTGCTTTTATTCGTAGCGTGCAGTTCGAAGAACTTGCGCCGTGCATGGGCCATGCACCCAATCTCGGTCACGCCGAGTTCAAAGCTGGCCTTGTAGCCGCCAAAATCGTCGCAGACCAGCTTGCCCCTCCAGTCTTGCAGGAAGTTGCGAGCATGCTCACCGGCGCGGCTCGGGCTGAAGTCATAAACAACAGCTGCTGTTTCGCAGAACTGGCTGGTGGCGTAGGCCCAGACATAGGAGCGGTGAGTTTTCTTTGTTCCGGGCATCAGCATTTGCACAGGTGTTTCATCGGCATGAATAACCTGCTGCCCGAGTACCACGTCGCGCAACGCATCGACCAGAGGCTGCAACTGCACGCCCGTTATGCCAACCCATTGAGCCAAGGTTGAGCGTGGAATCGCCAGGCCCGCTCGACCGAAGATCGATTCCTGACGGTAAAGAGGCAGGTGGTCGGCAAACTTGGCGATCATGACGTGGGCAAGTAGGCCCGCAGTCGGAATGCCCTTATCAATAACCTGCGCCGGAACGGGTGCTTGGATCAGCGTTTCGCAGTCATCGCAGACCCATTTGCCACGCACATGGCGTTCGACGGTAAACACGCCGGGCGTGTAGTCCAGTTTCTCGCTGACGTCCTCGCCGATGCGCTTGAGGGCGCAGCCGCATGGGCAGTAAGTATTGTCCGGTTCGTGATGGATCAGTGTGCGTGGAAACTCTGCCGGCAAAGCAGTGCGTTTGGGCTTTTGCTTTTGCTCGGTCGGAGCCAGCACTGTTTGCAAGGCTTGAAGCTCTGCTTCAATCGCCGCGATATTGGTATCGATCAGATCATCGAGCAAACTGGCCTGTTCAGGATTCATCTGCTCGCTGCGTTTGGCAAATTTCAAGCGCTTGAGTTGTGCGATTTCATGAGTCAGCTTTTCGATCAACGTTTGGTCGCGGTTGATCTTCTTGCCCATAGTCTCAACGGTTTTACCCATCGTTTCGACCGTCTTGCCCAGCGTGTCAACCTGGTTGTCGAGGCTCTCGACGTGCTGCATCAACTGCGCCGCCAAGGCGCGCAGTTGTTCAGGGGACAGGTGGTCGAGATTGGGGAGCGAAGTCATGGGGCTGATTTAGCCAGAGCAGGCAATTTGCGGCGATAAGTCGATGGACTAATGGCTGCCGCTAAAGCAGTGTGATCGAGCCTCCAGAACTTGCGCGTTGCCATGGCAGCCCGAGCACCAATGCCTGAAGTTGCTCGGTATCCAGTTCCATTTCTGAGCCATGGCGAACGCCAGGCCAGTGGAACTTGCCTTGGTTCAACCGGCGCGCCGCCAGCCATATTCCGAAGCCGTCATGCACCAGCGCTTTCATGCGATTGGCGCGGCGATTGGCGAACAGATAAGCACAGTGCGGCTGCGCCGCACCGAACACCGCAATCACCCTGGCTAGCGCCGTTTCGGTGCCTGCGCGCATATCCATCGGCTCTGTGGCGAGCCAGATGGAGTCGATGCGAATCATCGCAGAAGGTCTCGAAGAAAGGTCGAGCAAGCGGCAGCATTTTCAGTTGGCCAATTAACTTTGACGGTGCCACGCGGGTACTGGATTTCAACACAAATATTGGGCGATGCAGCTTGCGCATTTGCTCCGGCCAGCGGCATGGGGAGTGGAATAAATGCAGGTTGCAGCGCCGTGCTGTTCTGCGTTTGCAGGCGAATCCATTTGTGGACGAGGTTTGCATTGAGGCTATGGCTGAGAGCGATGCTGGCAATCGAAGCGCCGGGCTGGGCACACTCTTGAATGACCTGGGCCTTGAAGGACTTGGAATAGGAACGGCGTGTTGGCTGCATGAAATACCCGCTTAAAAGGCTAGAACTGGTGCCCACTTAAATTTAAGTGCACACCATGTCTTGGCTTTGCGGGGCTGGGTAGATGACTTGGCCGGACGCATACGAAGGCCGCACCTCAATGGAGACAGGCCGTGTATTTGGGCATGAGAACCTCGGTGAGGTTATCGAGGTGGGAGCCGGCGTTGATCGGGTCAAGGTAGGCGACCGCGTTTGCCTGCCGTTCAACATCGGTTGCGGCTTCTGCGAAAACTGCGAGAAGGGCCTGACGGGTTTTTGCCTGACTGCGAACCCGGGTACTGCAGGTGCCGCGTATGGTTTTGCCGACATGGGCCCCTATCAAGGTGGGCAAGCTGAACTGCTGCGTGTGCCATATGCAGATTTCAACTGCCTGGTGCTACCCGAGGACGCGCAGGAGCGTGAAGACGACTACGTCATGCTCTCTGACATCTTTCCGACCGGCTGGCACGCCACAATTGGCCGGGTTGCTGCCCGGTGAAAGTATTGCAATTTACGGCGCTGGCCCGGTCGGCTTAATGGCAGCTCATTCTGCCATGATCAAGGGCGCGTCGCAGGTCTTCGTGGTGGACAATCATCCCGACCGTTTGAAGCTTGCATCGCAACTTGGCGCCACACCGATCAATTCCCTGGAGAAGGAGGCGGTGGATCAGATTCTTAATCTGACCCATGGCAAGGGCACGGATCGCGGGTGTGAATGCGTGGGTTTATCAATGCTGTGACCGGCATGGTCATGAAGCGAACTACCTAACCATGAATAATCTTGTGGCTTCAACCAAGGCAACCGGCGGGATAGGTGTCGTCGGTGTATTTGTACCCGAAGACCCTGGAGCTAAAGATCCGCTCGCGAAGCAGGGCAAGATGGCCTTCGACTTCGGCGCTTTCTGGTTCAAGGGGCAGCAGATTCGAACAGGACAAGCCAACGTCAAAGCCTACAACCGCCGGCTGGCCGAACTCATTCACCATGGTCGGGCCAACCCCGCGCAGATCATCTCCCATCGACTGAAACTCGCCGAGGGGCCTGACGCCTATAAGCATTTCGATGCGCGTGACAATGGGTGGACAAAAGTTGTACTCAAAACCTGCGGCTTGAGCCGGATGAGTGGATGCGCCTGGTCAAAAGATCAGGCCCATTCACCAGCTGCGTGACCAGGAGACAAATGATGCGAACTAACGTGTAAGGCTACTTACTCAGCTCCTGTCCAGCCATCAGCAAAGACTCAAAATCATCACTATTTAACGGTCGACTCAGGAAGTATCCTTGGCCCTCTTCGCAGCAGGCCTCTTTGAGCAAATCTAGGTGTAGCCCGGTTTCAATACCCTCGGCCGTTACGGTCAAAGATAAAGCGCGACCCAAACCTACGATGGCTTGAATGATCGATCTATCCTCCTCGCTTTCCCCCAGACGGTTGACAAAACTGCGGTCTATTTTGAGTCCGTCAAACGGGAACGAGCGCAGATAACTGAGCGAAGAATAACCAGTACCGAAGTCGTCCATTGCAAGACGTACACCTACCCGCTTCAGCGCTCGCATAACCTCTAGAGCACCCAATGCGTCTTCAAGCATGACACTCTCGGTCACTTCCAATTCCAGACGTTGTGCTTCTAGCCCCGTCGTTGTGATTGCTTTCTCTATCCGCTCAACCAAATTACCGCGTTGAAACTCGGTCGGGGAAAGATTGACTGAAACAAATAGTTTTTTTGGCCAGCGGGCCGCATGGCCGCAAGCGGTTGTGAGTACCCAGTTACTCAGCGGAAGGATGAGCCCCGTCTCTTCTGCAATAGGAATAAAAGTATCAGGGGATACAAGGCCTCGTTTAGGATGCTGCCAGCGTACAAGTGCTTCAGCTCCGACCATTTTGCCGTCTGCAATGCGATAGCGAGGCTGGAAATGGAGACGCAGCTCACCGTGTTTAATCCCATGGCGAAGATCGTTTTCGAGCTGGCGGCGTTCGATAATCTTGGTGTTCATTTCGTTGGCATAGAATCGCCAGGTATTTCGACCTGCGGATTTCGCTTCGTACAAGGCGATATCCGCATAGCGGAGTAATTCTGCTGCTTGCGTTGAATCGTTAGGTGCCATCGAAATTCCGATGCTGGCACTGACAAAAACCTCTTGATCCTCGATCTTGACTGGTTTTTCAATCGAATCAATCAAACGCCGGCATGCCGTTTCTACTTCCTCAGCTGAGCTCACATCGTTAAGAATTAACACGAACTCATCGCCGCCAATCCGCGCCACGAGATCTCCGCTGCGCACACACTCACCTAGCCGGCGGGACACTTCATTGAGCACCTCATCACCAGCCGCATGCCCGAGAAGGTCGTTTACCGGTTTAAATCGATCAAGGTCTAAAATAAGCATCACTAGGGGATGCTCGGGGGTAGGCGCAGCTTTAAGTTTGCCGTCTAGAAACTCCTGTAACCTCGTCCTGTTTGGGAGCCCTGTCAGCGCATCATGCTGCGAAAGATATTCAATACGCCGACGCGCTTCCACCTCATCTGTTATATCGCTTGCCGTACCACGAAATCCATGATCGACGAGTCCTCGTGCCGATAATCGGGTAATGCGCGCAGTGCCTTTCGTATCGACGTAAGAACATTGAACGCTGATGTTGTGACGGCGATGAGGGATGCTTAGCCACTGTGATACGGCGCCGAATTCCATGTGAAGCAGGTCATCAATTTTTGCACCGATCCAGGCCTCTCGAGATAGCCCTGTAATACTTTCAAATCTTTCAGAGAGGTAGGTGAAGCGCCAGTCTTGATTTATTTCCCAGATCCAATCGGAGCTTGCTTCCGCGATATCTCGAAAACGGGCTTCACTCTCAGCGAGGGCTACCTGGCTTGATTGCAAATGCTCATAGCTGCAATCGAGTGCTTTGGCGGCAGCTGTCGTACGTCGAAGAATGGCCCATATCATGAGGCCTAGCAGAAGAGCAGCTGTGGCAATCAATGGAAGTATAAATCCCAACAATCGGATGCCGGGCTTTGCCGGTTCCCAATGCAATCCACCGGCCGATCCGTTGTCGCCTAGCAGCAGGATGGATTTCTTGTGAATCTCGTCAGGTGTAGCGACGTGCAATCTTTCGATTCCATAATCACTTCCCATTCCCTGCAGCGTGACGTTGTCCAGTGTTTCCACGAAAAGCAGTACCGACGATGGCCCATTTTCAGATTGGACAGTGGGATCCGCTCCCGGGGTTATCGCCGCTGCTGCAACGAGAGTAGGAACGCCGCGAACATTGAGGAAGGTAGTTACCGCTGTTTCACTATCTGCGCCCCGACGAGCTTGGTCGAGCACTGGCCCTAAAGGTTGTCCCAACCAGTCCGCAGCTTCAATGGTCGTCAGCTCACCATTTACGACCGAGTAGACACTCCGGTCTGCTGCGTTTATCACGAACAGACCTGGGAAACCAAAATCGGAATAAAGCGTCGGGCCAAGGTTCTGTCGGGTAAACGCCCAGTCCGCATCCACGGTTTTGTGCAGATGTTTATATGCATCGCCCCAAAAGGCGTAATCCTTGATGGTGGATCGAAGATTTTTTTCAAGCGTCTGAACAGCTTTTTCGGCGTAAAAAGCGCTCCTGGTTTCTTCGGTGCCATCTAGATTTTTCGCCACGAAAACCAGCATGCCCGTAGCGAGGATGAACACTGTGCCCAGTAACCCAGCAAACTTGAATAATGAGGCTCTGGTGAGCGCAACGCTTGAATTCAACGGGGCTTCGCGGGCAGTGATAAAAGCGTCAGGTTTCGACATAACACTCCAAGTGATAAATCTGAGATTTGGTCTCGGTCACTTTTATCGACCGCGGGATAAATTTTTCAGTGACCAGAGCGTAGTAGCTCTTGGAGCCATCGTAAGGACAGATCGTTCATGTTGAAGGCATGATATTGCGCTTGCCAATCCGGGTGAAGGATTGAGACCTATCGCGGGTGTGGGCCCTGTATTTTCCCGAAGTAATATGTCTAGCGTGAAATCGTAGGGCCATAGACAAACGGGGCGTTGCGGTGCTCAGCAAGCGTTTGCCCTCGGCGTCAGTGCGCAGGGTTTCGGTAGACGGCATTGGTGGACTGTGTGTCGCGTTTGAAGATGGTTGTTCGTGGTGAAAGCAAAACGTCAAATCGAGACTCGAGGAATGTTTTGCTGTGAAGGTTCATAGAGAAAACTTTACACGGGGTGCCTGAACACTGCCACGGTCATTAGTCTTCATAGACCTAAAGACAATGGGCGGCCGATCAATGTTCTATGAATGCGGGGGGCGCATACTTTATAAGAAAGATGAAAGCCTAAAAAGGCTCAGATTCACAAAAAAAGACCATATCAGTTTGACCTCAGATTGCACTGAGTGTGCGCAATGCTTTCCTTGGGCGCGTGAAGACGAAATACCGGTTGGAAGCGATCAGAGCGCGGCGAGCAACCGCTCGAGCTGTTACGCTCCCAGGCATTCAGTAGTTCGACAGAATCGGCTCCGTCGCGCTGCCAGAGTTCAAATGTCCCGACTCTACCATCAGGCGACCTGCAGTACTCGCAGTAGTCCAGGGTGTCACAGTCATTGAATAGTGTGAGCCGCCATCCATCAATCTCAACGGACATGAGGCTGTGTTAGATCTCACTCCAGGATGGGATGGATCTTCGCATCATGAGCGTTTGCCAAGCACGACGTCCGTCAGCACCTGGCAGACCGCGGGCAGTGAGAGGAGAGGTTGTGTTCAAATCATTCTGGGGTCGAGTCATCGCCTGCCGATAGCTAAGCTGCGGTATGAAGTGGCGTCAACAGGGAGTTCGATCCTTCGGGCCAATGGGCCCGGCTAGCCTACAAACTCGAGGCCTATTCACTCAGGCGTCATGAGCACCGCTAACGTCATGCTTATGAACTCTTCGTTCTTGGTGATCGTTGCCAGCGCTCCGCGTACGTTGCCGGCGACCTCCGCCTGATCCGCTGCTCGACCCAGAGCGTCAGCTCCATGATCGCGGCTTCGAGTGCCAATTGATTTTGGTTGATCTTGAAGAGTAGGGAAGGGAGCAGGTCTGCGTTCGACATTGTGATTCCTCCGTGGAAGCGGTCAGCGGAGTAAAGTCCGGGCTCGGCTCCTCCATCGGTGAGCCCTGGCTGACGAAGTGATTGTGATTTGATTACGAAGGCGCGACAGCCCCATTCGAAAAGAGTGATGAGTGATGAGTGAGAAATACCACGTCTAGACCATGCCTAAAGCCCGCAAAAGCGGGCCTTGGGTTGCAAACCAGACTTACGATTGGCGTGCCGTCAATGCCGAGTAGCTGTTCATCAAGTTGCGATAGTTCGGAATGCGCTGGGACAAGAGATTACCCAGGCCTTCGATGTCGTTGCGCCAGTCGCGCTGTAGCTCACAGGCCACCGAGAACCAGTTCATCATTTGCGCACCGGCCTGTGTCATTCGGTTCCAGGATGCCTGTTGCACAGTGGTGTTGAACGTACCGGAAGAGTCGGTCACCACGAACACCTCAAAACCTTCTGCCAGTGCCGACAGGGTCGGAAATGCTACGCAGACGTCCGTGACTACGCCGGCGATGATCAATTGCTTGCGACCGGTGGCCTTGATTGCCTTGACGAAATCTTCGTTGTCCCAGGCATTGATCTGACCGGGTCGAGCGATGTAAGGCGCGTCAGGAAACATCTCCTTCAACTCTGGCACCAATGGGCCATTCGGGCCTTGTTCAAAACTGGTGGTGAGAATGGTCGGCAGTTCGAAAAACCTGGCGACGTCTGCCAGGGCCAGTACGTTGTTCTTGAACTCGTTGGATGAAAAGTCCTGAACCAGTGAAATCAGGCCGGTCTGGTGGTCGACCAACAGCACTACTGCGTCGTCTTTGTTCAAGCGGTTGTAGGTAGCGTTGCTCATGATGAAGTCCTTTTGAAGTGAGTGAATGTTGTCGTTCAACATGGGCTCAGATTAAGGATCTGGAGGGTGGGGAAAAAGCAGGTGAAATGCGTTTGACTGTCAATTGAGATGAGACAATTCAAAACGTTTTGGCTAGGAGGCGTTTCGGTTTGCTCTAGTCGCCAATTCGGGCCGCCGAGCCCGGCTAGGCTTTTATCCGTAACGTCCCAACCGTGATGCCTAGCGGTCAGCACTTTTTTGCGGGCGAAAAAAAAGCCCGCGATGGGGAGGGCGGGCTGGGAATCACAAAAGGAGCTGTATCCACCGTATGCCGATTAATGTGAAAGTCTAGTGATAGATGGCGAACTACTTTCAGCACGCTGCCATTAAGTCGCCAACCGGTAGATATCAACCCATAACTGTCTGTCGCGAAGGTGTGTTCAATATTCCTTGCAGGAATACACTTAATAAAATTAATGAATTTTTATTATTTCAGTATGTGGCGTAGTTTATTTTTCAAGGACATGGAGAACCGCCTTGAAATCATCCTCTAAACGCAGCTGGAAAATTTGATACTTCACGGGCCAATGAGTACGGGCGGCAGAGCCGTATCGCATTAGCTGGGTATGACGCCTGCCAGGATCTTGCTGCGTGCATGCTGGCGGCAAGCCTCGGCAATGTTCGCTCCTCGAAAATACTGGTCGTTGGCGCTGGCGGTACGGCTCAGGAGATTATTGCGATGGCAACGCTGGAGCCGACATGGCGCTTCACTGCCGTTGATCCATCCGAGCCGATGCTGGAGGCTGCGGCGCAGCAGCTGGAGGCAAACAATTTGCTCGAAAGAACAAGTTTGCATCTTGGGCATGTTGAAAACCTGGCAGCGGACGAGTCATACGACGCAGCCACCTTGATCGGTGTGCTTCATCATCTCGATGGGGATGTTGCGAAGCGACAAATTTTACGATCCATTCGGGCTCATCTAAAGCCGGGTGCGCCGCTGATTGTCGCGGGCAATCAATATGCTTATGCCAGCCAACCGTTATTGCTTGCCGCCTGGGGGCAGCGGTGGCGCCAGCCCCGATGAAGTGAAGGCCAAGTTAGGAAAAATTCTTCAGGGAGCTGACCCGCCACATTCCTAGGCTGCGGTTCAACAATTAATGCATGACTCTGGATTTGGAGATGCTACTCGTTTCTTCAGTAGTCTGTTCTGGGGGGCCTGGCTAACGCGTAAGACCATTTAAAACGGAAGACTTAAAACGGAAGACTGCTCCTGGCCGATTGCTGTCTATCCCGAAGAAATCCAATCGACCCATTGCTGCCGGTGGCGACATCCATGGCAACACAGCGTGAGGAAGCCAGGGCGTAAAGCCCTGGCAGATAGCAGATGTCACTTTTTCTTTTTCGCCGACTTTTCTGCCTTATCTGATTTCTTGGCCTTTTCTGGCTTGCTATCAGCTTTTTTGGCAGTTTTTTTCGGTTCGATATCTTTTTTCTTGTCTTTCTTTCCGGCAGCTTTCGAAAGAGCCGACGCCGCCGTTGATTTCTTTGCCGTCGATGACTTTTTGTCTTTCAAATCCTTACTGGCTTTCGAAGACTCAGCTTTGCTTTTTTTCTCGTCCTTAGCCACGTTCACCACCTCTCGGAGTATGCCGGTATTGGCACATTGCCTATGGGATTTTCCACAAGCTGATCATTAGGCGAGCGCGTTCAATAGCGGTTCAAACTTTTTGATGGGTTGAGAGAGGTCTCAGGGAAAGCGATCGTTGCGATTGCGTTCGGTCAAGGACTGCACGAGGTTGACGTAGGATTGCGTCTCGGCGTAAGGAGGCACCCCGTTGTACTCGACCACGGACGCTTCGCCAGCGTTGTAACCGGCCAACGCCAGCTTCTGATTGCCGTTGAAGCGCTTGAGCAGCCAGGCCAGGTAGCGCACGCCGCCACGAATGTTCTGTCGAGCGTCGAACGGATCGTCCACGGCGAAGCGCTCGGCGGTGGCGGGCATCAACTGCATCAGCCCCTGGGCGCCGGCTTCGGAAATGGCGTTGGGGCGAAACGCCGATTCGGCATGTATCACGGCGCGGACCAGCGCCCTGTCGACACCATAATGACCTGAAGCGGCTTCGATCTCCCGCCGATAGGAATGGGTGTCCAGGCGCAGTGAGGCGACCTTGAAATCCTTCGGCGCCATGCACAGATAGCAGCCCTTGATGTAATAGAGCTCAAGGACATCGACCCGTGCGGAGATCCCGACGGGGCGCCTGCTAACATACTGACGAACACCCTTGTGAACGAAGGTGAACACCCGAATCCGCACCGCGCCTGGGCTGTCGTCCCGCACAAGCCGTGGCAGGGCCTTTGCCTTCGCGTCGACGCCCGCCATGTCATCCAGGCGAGTGCAGCGGGCGCTGGCGATGGCTTGGGTGGTGTAGCTGATGGCGCCGTCTCTGGCTTGGCACTTGAACATGGCGCTGGCGCACAGTGGCGTGACCAGCAAGGCCAGCTCGATGCAGCCAAGAAGGCTCTTGCGAGCCCATCGCCATGCTCTGGAACTCATCACATCGCTCCGCGCCGCAGGGGCCGATCAGGTCCGGAGCGCCTGACCCGGGCGCTGCGTTTTGAGGACCTGTTCTGAGTGACCCGCCTGTTGTCCTGATAGTTATACCCCTTGTGACCGGCCTTGGAACTTGCGTTGACGTACGGGCTTGGGGGTATTCCGCCGCAAACGAATGTCTCCTTCTGCTTACACAGAGTTCAGTTGTGTTGCATCGACCGGTTGATCCACAGCCGATGACTGCCCGTCGCAACCGACCCAATTTGACTCTCTGCAAGACGGTGGATCAGTTCTTTTAGCCTTCGTCTCTTTCTTCCCGATCTGACAGCCCTGCAAGTGTCCTGCCTGCGATGTAACCAAACGTCATGCCCGGCCCGAGGGTGATGCCGCCGCTAGGGTAGAAACCGTTCATGATGCTGTTCATGTCATTACCCACAGCGAATAACCCTGGAATCGGCGCGTCATTCTTGTCCAATACCCGGGCACAGGCATCCGTGTGCAGTCCGGCGAAGGTCCCGAGGCTGCCTGGCACCAGCTTCACCGCATAGAACGGTCCCTGGCGCAGGCTGCCAAGGGAGGGGTTGGGACCATGGAGGATTTCCCCCTGGTTCTGGTTGTACAGCGACTCACCGCGCCGAAACTGCGGATCGCAGCCTTTCTCGGCAAACTGGTTGAACGAGTTGACCGTGGCTTCCAGTTGCTGCGCATCAATCCCGCATTGGCGTGCCAGTCCCGCCAGGGTCGGGTCCTTGATCAAGTAGCCCATGCGAACATGGGACGCTGTCGGGAATGGAAAGGGTTTCGACCAGCCCAGGCCATAGCGCCGCTGGGCACGGTGGTCGCAGATCAGCCAGGACACCGGGGGTTCTTCCGGTCCGCAGGCATCGAACAGTGCACACATATAGTCATGGTAGGAGTCTGCCTCGTTGACGAAGCGTCGACCATCCTGACGCACCGCGAGAAAGCCCGGTTTCGCCCGCTCCATCAAATGGGGAAAGCCACTGAAACCTCCGTCCTCGCGCGGCACGCGAGAGACAGGTGCCCAGGCAGCGGCATGGGGCAAGTCGGATGCCACGCGAGCGCCGACGCTTTCACCCAGGCGCAAACCGTCGCCAGTATTGCCCTTGGGGGCAGCGCTCAGGTGTCCGGCGCCATCCGGGGCATGGGCGAACTGCCGGGCAATCCGCTGTCGGTCGTGCGGAAATCCGCCGCAGGCCATCACCACACCACGTCGTGCGCGGATGTCGAACGGGCGTGCGCTGCGCTCGATACGTGCACCGACCACACGCTGGTCCTCCTGCAGCAGTTGCTGTACCAGCGTATCGGTCAGCAGTCGAACGTTACGGTCCAGTGCGCTTTTCAATAGCCGGGCGACCAATGCATTGCCGTTCACCAGGTGCATGCTGCGGCCGTGGCACAGCAGGTCACGGGCATGGCGCAACAGGCGTTTGCCGGCATACAGCATTGAGCGTGCAGATCGGCTCGCGTTGAGAAAGTGGTTGAGATCAGCGCCACCGGCAATACCCATCCCGGCAAGGCTGATGAGGTCCAGCGGACGCCGAAGCTTGTTGATCCAGGGACCCAGCCGACGACCATCGTACGGCAGGGCGCAGAGCGAGCGACCGCCCCTGGCATGACCTTCGCTGGCATGAAAGTCAGGCATCTTGCTGCCGGAGAAAAATTGCACTTCGGTATGGCGCTGGAAAAAATCGACCATCTTCGGGCCTTGTTCAAGGAACATCTCCATGCGTTGGTCGAGCACCTCGCTGTGCAGTTCATTGCGCAGGTAAGTCCGCACTTGTTCGAACTCTTCCACTGTCCCTTCGGCGACTGCCAACGGGTTGCGGGGGATCCACAGCCAGCCGCCCGACCAGGCACTGGTGCCGCCGAGCACAGGCTCTTTTTCCACCACGATGACGTCGAGGCCAAGCTCGGCGCAGGTGACGGCACTGGCCAGGCCCGAGGCGCCGGAACCGATGACCAGGACATCACAGACAAGATTGTCGACGTCAGTCGACGGCAAGACGCCCATGGCGACCTCCATTGTTGTTTTTATCGCAGGAGCTGGCCGCTCCCCAGTGGAAGCGACCCGGCAGGACGACGGTTACTGCAAAGGTGAAAAGTCGGTCGGGCGCAGCAGGCGCGACTCCAGCGTCACCACAGCGTCGAGTTCCTTGTTCTGTCGGGCAAAGTCCTGCCAGCGCGGGTCGGCTGCCATGGCGTTGCGCCGGGCCATGCGATCGTCGAGGCTGGCATAGGCCCAGATGTGCACCACCTGGTTGACCTCACCGATTTCGGTGGTGAAGAAACCGACCAGGTTGCCCAGGTGCTCCTGCTGCACGGCCAATGCCGCGTTTTTGTACAGGGCCAGCCAGTCACCCAGGCGGGTCGGTTTAATCGTGTAGGTGCGCAGTTCGTAGTACATGCTGTTCTCCAGTGTGGGGTTGTTGGGTTGTGCTGCGGTCCAGACGGGCCGCGATATCACTGGCGGCGAGGTAACCGAAGGTGATACCGGGCCCAAGGGTGATGCCGGGACCGGGGTAGGTGCCGTCCATGATCGAATTCATTTCGTTGCCGGCGGCGTAAAGGCCGGGGATCGGTGCGCCGCTGCGGTCGAGCACGTTGGCCTGGCCGTTGGTGATCAGTCCGCGGGCCGAGCCGAGGTCACCGGTGAACAGGCGAATCGCGTAATACGGCGCCTTGTGCAGCGGTTTCAGGCACGGGTTGGGTTTGTGAAGCGGGTCGCCCATGTAGCGGTTATAGGCGCTGCTGCCTTTACCGAACTGACGATCGACGCCAAGGGCTGCATCGGCGTTGAACTGCGCCAGGGTCTGCTCCAGTGCCGTGGCATCGATGCCAGCGATGAGGGCCAGTTCGGCGAGGTTGTCTGCGCGCAGCAGATAACCGGCGTCTATCAACGCGCTGTTATCGACCGGTCGCGGACGGGCCAGGCCCATGCCGTATCGGTTCAAGGCTTCGCTGTCACAGATCAGCCAGCAGGGCGCATTGGCGCCGCCGTTGGCGAACATGCCTTCGACGAAGCAGTGGTAGGAGTCCGACTCATTGACGAAGCGTCGACCGGCGCGGTTGACTGCGATCACGCCGGGTTTGGCCCGATCGGTCACCAGGTGCGGAAAGCGCTCTTGGCTGCCGTCGGCCTTGCGCAGCACCGACACCGGTGCCCAGAAGAAATTCGCCGCAAGGTTGTCGCCAATGGCCGCGTTGACCGAAGCGGCCAGTCGTTGTCCGTCACCCACGTTGGCCGTTGGCGACATGCTCCAGTGTTCCGAGTCAGTCACTGGCCGCTGTTGGGCGGCTTGGGCACCGGCCGCAAATCCGCCCATGGCCAATATCACGCCGCCCTTGGCAAATACCTTGCGGGTTTGCCCGCGCCAGGTGATCTGCACACCCTTTGCGGTGCCCTGTTCGACAAGCAGCGCTTCGGGGGCCGCCTGCAGCCACAAGTCGACGCCATTGGCGAAGGCGGTGGTTGCCAGCCGTGCGATCAAGGCATTGCCCACGGTCAGACGTGTGCCCCGTGGATGGTTGAGGCGATCCAGGGCATATCGGCCCATCAGTTTCAGGCAGTGCCAAAGCGATCGCGGCGAGCCCTTGAAGCTGAGGAAGTGCTGGATGTCGACGCGATTGACCATCATGCCGCCGAACAGCAGCATGCCGTCGGGGGGGCGCTTGAGGTCCTTGAAGTGCTCACCCAGCTTGCGCCCGTCGTACTCGTCGATTTCCAGGGCGCGACCGGTTTGCGTGCCGCCGGGCAAATCCGGGTAATAGTCGGGCGACAGTGGCCGCAGGCTGTATTTGAGCTCGCTGTGGGTCTCCAGGAAACGTAAGGCTTCGCGGCCATTGTCGATGAAGGAATCGATCAACTCAGGGTTGTAGCCGGCACCGATCACTTGCTTGAGATAGCAGCGCATCTGGTCGGCACTCAGGTGATGCCCGGCGGCCCGGGCCTGATCGGTGTCGTGCAGCCAGATCGCGCCACCCGAGATGGCCGAGGTACCGCCAAAGGCTTCGGTCTTTTCCACCAGCAGGACTTTGAGGCCGCGGCAAGAGGCGGTCACTGCCGCCGCGAAACCGGCGGCACCGCTGCCCAGGACGATCACGTCGTAGGCCAGGTCGGCACCGGCAGGGAAGTGGGTAGTCATGTTCATTGTCTATCGCCTGTCGAGGACACGGCCGCAGATCAGATCTGCAGCGGTGTGACGCCCATGAAGTGGCCGAGGTTGCCCAGTTGCGCCAAGGCCATTTCCGGGCCGGTCTGGATCGGGCAACCACGCCTTTGGGCGAAGGCGAGAAACGGCGTCACGGCCGGCGAAGTCACGACATCGGCCACCAGCGTCGACGTTTGCAAGGTTTGCATCAGGTTGTGCGGCAACGGCAGCGGGCCTTCATCGCTGGTGGCGCCCATGCCGACCGGCGAGGCGTTCACCACCAGATCGAAGTGCTCGAGCGAGGCAGGGTTGGCGCTGATCACGATCTCGGGGAAAGCATCGCGCAACAGTTCGCCGAGCATCTCGACGCGCTCTGCGCTCAAGTCGCTGATGACCAGATGACTGATCCCGGCCTGACACAGTGAGTAAGCAATCGCACTGCCGACTCCGCCGGTGCCGATCACCAACGCCTGCTTGTCCTGCGGATTGAAACCCTGCTGGCGCGCAGCACCGAGAAAACCTTCGCCGTCGACGATATCGCCCACCAGCCGGCCATCGGCCTCGCGTCGGATCACGTTGACCGAGCCGAGCGCCGCCGAGCGCTCACTGACGCTGTCCAGGCGGCCGGCCAGCAGCTGTTTGTAGGGGACGGTGACCACGCAACCGCGCAGGTTTTGCCAGCCACGCAAGGTCTCGATGAAGTTCTGCAGGGCGGTCGGCGCTAGGTCGATGGCCAGCATGGCAACGTTTTGCTGGTGCTCGCCAAACCAGCGGTTGAAGTTTTCCGGCGATTTCACCTGTGTCACCGGTGAGCCGACGATGGCGACCAGTTCAGTCGAACCCTGGATCATTTGATGCTCCCGCTTCTTGGCTGTGTTGTGGGGCCGATAGTGCAAGCGAGGAGGGAGGTGAACAATCAAGGTACAAGGTGTTTAAGTTGATAATCGCATCATCAGTGCGATAATCGCATTGTTTGCCTGATTAAGAGCCGAATCGATGAAGCAACCCACCATCCATCAACGGGATTTGATCGTCGGCCTGCAAAAGGGGCTGGCGCTGTTGCAATTGTTTTCCCAGGAGCATCCGCGCCTGAGTGTGCCCGAGGTGGCGCGCATGGCCGACATGACCCAGAGCGCCGCCCGGCGTTTTCTGCTGACGCTGGTGCATGACGATTTCGCGCAGACCGATGGGCGCTTCTACTGGCTGACCGCCAAGACCCTGCGCATCGGCCAGGCCTATGTCGATTCGGCCGTGTTGCCGCGCATGCTGCGGCCGATCGTCGAACAGGTGGCGCGAACCACCCAGGAACATGTGTCGGTGGGCATTCGCGACGGGGATGACATCGTGCACGTTGTGCGCAGCCGCTACAGCCACATCACCTCGATGTCGATTCGGCCTGGGTCGCGGGTGCCGATGTATTGCACCGGCAGTGGCCGGCTCTGGCTGGCGAGCCTGTCAGGGCAGGCGCTCGACGGCTATTTCGAACGCAACCCGCCACAGGCGATTACGCCTTACACCCTCACCGACGAAACCCGGATCCGCGCCGAAATCACCTTGGCGGCGCAGCGGGGCTACGTGCTGGTGGATCAGGAATATGAAGTGGGCATGCGGGTGCTGAGCGTGCCGTTGATTGATCGGGAAGGGCAGTTGCAGGCCGCCTTGACGCTCACTACCCATGCGTCGCGAATGACCGTCGAGCAGATGCGCGAACGGTATCTGTCGGCATTGTATGAAGGTCAGGCGCTGCTGCGGCCGATCATGACGCTGTAGGCAGAGGAGACGAACTCTCATCCAGGCCACCTCGCTAAGGTGCGTAGAGTTTCTAGCGCTCACTGACGCGCACTCGATCCAATCCGGGTATCCAGGGCCGTCAATACTTCATGGGCGGCTTTCACCTTCGCAGGGAGGGGATAGTTCTTGTTCGCCAGCGTCACGATACCCATGCCCTTGGCTGGAACAAAGGCCATGTAAGCGCCGAAACCGTCCGTCATGCCTGGCTTGTTAATGAGCACGTTAGCCTGCGGTGGCAGCGGGGGGTTGAGCCGGGTAATTTCATGGGTTTCAAGGATCATTGGGTACGAGTTGCCCGCGAGCAAGCGGTCGAGCTCAATTGGATAGGGGTAAACTCCCATCCCAAGCCCTGCGTCATATCTGCGACCTTGTAGCCTGTATGCGTTGGCATTTCCAACAGCATCATGCTGGCGGAAATCACGGCGAACCGGGTGCTGGATCAGATTGAAAGCACGATTGCCCACGGACTTGTGGGAGCGAGCCTGCTCGCGAAGAACGTCCAGGCAGCGCGATCATCCAGACAGCCCGTATTATCGTTAACGTCCATCGCGAGCAGGCTCGCTCCCACAGTTTTTTGTGTGCACCGCATGACTCGGCACTATCATCGGTCGAATCGATTCAGTGCCTGCTCCAGCCCTTCGCGACATTCAGCGACCATGCGTGTCACCAGTTCGGCGCAGGTCGGGATGTCGTCGACCAGGCCGATGACCTCGCTAAATACAAATCCGTCCCCTTTTTCCCCGGCGGAAATCACGGCGAACCGGGTGCTGGATCAGATTGAAAGCACGATTGCCCACGGACTTGTGGGAG
>NZ_JAXDEQ010000028.1:0-75136 GCF_035065025.1 Pseudomonas sp. YuFO8
CACGGCACCGGCCAGCACCACGCCGGCAATCAGCCACAAAGTACCGGGCAGATAGCCCATCTGCGCCGCCAGGACCGGACCGACCAGCGGCCCCGCGCCAGCGATGGCCGCGAAGTGGTGACCGAAGAGGATATGCTTGTTGGTCGGGACATAATCCAGACCGTCATTGTTGAGCACGGCGGGGGTAGCCCGTCGAGCATCGAGTTGCATGACATTATTAGCGATGAACAGACTGTAGTAACGATACGCAACGAGATAGATGGCCACGGCAGCGACCACGATCCACAAAGCGTTGATCGCTTCACCTCGGCGAAGTGCCACGACGCCCAGGGCGCACGCCCCAACGATTGCCAGCAGCAGCCAGGGTAAGTGGCGTAGCGGGCTATTATTATTTTTCATTTTATTATTCCAGCCAGAGTGGACAAGAAAGACAGCAACATCGAGTTTAGCTCGCCTGACAGCAAAGGCCATACCCCAACATTGGTCTAGACACCTGGCGGCGCTGGCAGCTTTTCGCGATGCCGGTCTATAGTCAGCGTACATTTCCGAGGATCGTGCCATGAGCGAGCTCCCTGCCGAACGTCGCCGTTTCAAACGTATTGCGTTCGATGCCAGAACCGAGCTGGGCCAGGGGCCGTTCATCTGGCTGGTGAAACTGATCGACCTGTCGCTCAAGGGCTTGCTGATCGAGCGGCCGGAACCCTGGCTGGGCGATCCGCAGCAAGATTTTTTTGTCGACATCCATCTGAGCGAAGACGTCGATATCGAGATGGATGTGCAGTTGACCCATCAAGACCACGGGCAGCTCGGCTTCGAGTGCAGGCATATCAGCCTGGAGTCCATTGAGCGCCTGCGGCGATTGATTGAATTCAATCTGGGGGATCCGCAGGAGCTTGAGCGGGAACTGGGTGCCCTCATCGAAATCTGAATCGCCCCCCCTGCAGGAGCGAGCTTGTTCGCGAAAAACGTCCGGATCACGCGCTCACTCAGACAGCGCGCGTCATCGTTAACGTCCATCGCGAGCAAGCTCGCTGCTACAGGGGATTGGTGTTATTCGAAGAGGGCGTCGAGCGCCTGCTCCAGTCGGGTGACCGCGATGATCTGTAACCCCGGCGGCGCTTCTTTCGGTGCATTGCCCTTGGGCACGATCGCCCGCTTGAAGCCGTGCTTGGCCGCTTCCTTCAGGCGTTCCTGACCGCTAGGCACCGGGCGAACTTCACCGGACAGGCCGACCTCACCGAACACCAGCAGGTCATGGGGCAGCGGCCGATTACGCAAACTGGACATGACGGCTGCCATCAAGGCCAGGTCAGATGCCGTTTCCAGTACTTTCACCCCACCAACCACGTTGAGAAACACATCCTGGTCGTGGGTGGGAATGCCGCCGTGCCGGTGCAAGACCGCCAACAACATCGCCAGGCGGTTCTGGTCCAGGCCCAGGGTCACCCGGCGCGGATTGGCCAGGTGACTGTCATCGACCAGCGCCTGGACTTCCACCAGCATCGGCCGTGTGCCTTCCCATGTCGCCATGACCACACTGCCTGGGACTTCTTCCTGGGCACGGGTCAGAAAAATAGCCGAAGGATTGGAGACTTCTTTCAGGCCTTTGTCGGTCATGCCGAACACGCCCAGTTCGTTGACCGCGCCGAAACGATTTTTTACCGCCCGCAACAGGCGCAGGCGCCCGTCGGATTCACCTTCAAAATACAGCACGGTGTCGACCATGTGTTCCAGCACCCGCGGCCCCGCCAGGGCGCCTTCCTTGGTCACGTGCCCCACAAGGAAAATCGCGGTGCCACTCTGCTTGGCATAGCGCACCAACAGCGCCGCGCTTTCGCGAACCTGGGACACGCCACCCGGCGCCGATTGCAGCTGTTCGGTGAAAATCGTCTGGATCGAGTCGATCACCATGACCCGGGGCTTTTCCAGCCGGGCGGTGGCAATGATGGTTTCAATGCAGGTTTCGGTCATGACCCGCAGCTGATCCTGAGGCAGCCCCAGGCGTCGGGCGCGCATGGCCACCTGCTGCTGCGACTCTTCGCCCGTGACATACAACGCCGGCATGCTCTTGGCCAGATTGCACAAGGTTTGCAGCAGAATGGTGGATTTGCCGATGCCGGGATCGCCGCCGATCAGCACTACCGAGCCGTCTACCAGGCCGCCACCGAGCACTCGGTCGAGCTCACCGGAAGCCGTGGAGAAACGCGGGACTTCCTCGACACTGACTTCAGCAAGGGTCTTGATTTGCGCCTGCTGGCCGGCCCAGCCGGTGCGACCGCTGGGCGCCGCTGCCCCGCCACTTTCCACCATGGTTTCGGTGAGCGTGTTCCAGGCGCCGCACTCGCCACATTGTCCGGCCCACTTGGGAAAGGTTGAGCCACACTCGGTGCAGCCGTACATGCGCTTGGCCTTGGCCATCGGAACTCCCGGCAAAAACCGCGATGATAACTCAGGTCAGCTGTCCTGGTACGTCGCGATTGATGCCAGACAACCTTAATTGAATACGGCTGGTGAATAGCAATCTTGTTCGAAAGACCTCAATTACAAATTCATAACATATAAGTTATTTACTTATACACAAATCCCCCAAACTACCTGGCCACCCTAACAGCAACAGAAAAAACCTGTACAAATATTAACTATCAACTCCCTGCACGTATAACACCCCTTAAATAGCCATACAAATATGGACGCCTGAATTTTACCTCCCACTAACTCCGATTGTAGATTGACACCCTGACCTAATAACTAGTGCAACCTGCTGGAAGACTTATCACCCATTCACCGGTGAGCGTCGGAACATTCAAATCATTCGTGCAATCCATAGCGATTTCTCTCAAGCCCCCATCATCGATTGCCCAGCGGCTGGAAGCAGATGCAAGGAGATCCCGGCGCATGGAGAAGCGCAATTGGTAAACTTTTTACCGCAGAATCAGTCGATTGCAGGCAGACCTCACACGCAGTCGTTTCGAGCAGGATGCGATCTGCTGATTTACACTGCGTTCACCAACCTCATCTGTAACAAGGAAATGTCCTATGGGCGTGATAAGCGAGTTCAAGGCCTTCGCCGTCAAAGGCAATGTGATCGACATGGCCGTCGGTATCATCATCGGCGCTGCTTTCGGCAAGATCGTGACGTCGTTTGTCGGCGATGTGATCATGCCCCCTATCGGTCTACTGATCGGCGGGGTGGACTTCAGTGACCTGGCCATTACGCTCAAGGCCGCCCAGGGCGATGCCCCGGCGGTGGTGCTGGCGTACGGTAAATTCATCCAGACCCTGATCGACTTCGTCATCGTCGCCTTCGCAATCTTCATGGGCGTCAAGGCCATCAACCGCCTCAAGCGTGAAGAAGCCGTCGCGCCCACCCTGCCGCCGGTTCCGACCAAGGAAGAAGAGTTGCTCGGTGAGATTCGCGACTTGCTCAAGGCCCAGAACAACCGACCTTGAAACAAACGGCGCCATCAAGGCGCCGTTTTTTTACCAGAAGTTCTCGACCGCCACCTGACCGGGTCGCCGGCTGAGGCTCAAGTGCATGTCGCGCTGCTTGAGCAATTTGCGCGTGTCATCGATCATCTGCGGGTTTCCGCACAACATCACTCGTGAATGCTCAGGCGTCAGCGCCACGCCAGCCGCCCGCTCCAGCTCGCCGTTTTCAATCAAGGTGGTGATCCGCCCGTTGAGGGCGCCGGGGTGCCGCTCGCGAGTCACGGTGTTGATGAGCTGCAACTTGTGGGCAAACTCCTGCAAATAGTCGCGCTGCGCCAAGCCGGCGATCAGCGCCTGATAAGCCAATTCCCTGGACTCCCGGACGCTATACACCAGGATGATGCGCTCGAATTTTTCCCAGACCTCGAAATCCTGCAGGATCGATAGAAACGGTGCCAGACCTGTACCGGTGGATAACAGCCACAAATCACGGCCGTCGACGAAGCGGTCGAGTGTCAGGTAACCATAGGACTGCCGATCGACCAGCAGCGTATCGCCCACGCCCAGCCGGCTGAGCTCGCTGGTGAATTCGCCGCCGGGTACGACGATGGAAAAGAACTCGAGAAACTCGTCGTAGGGTGAAGACACCATGGAATAGGCGCGCCATACCGTACTGCCGTCCGCCTTGACCACGCCCAGCCGGGCGAATTGCCCCGCGCGAAAGCGAAAACCTGCATCCCTCGTGGTGCGCAGGGTGAACAGGTTCGACGTCAACGGCTGGACATCGAGCAAGGTCTGGCGGGTAAATTTCTCTTCACTGGCGGTCATGGGGTGCTCCCTTCAACACATGACCGCAGTGTCTCGCATTGCGGGCCCCATAAACACCGGCGATTTGTAGTGTTTTTAGCGAAACATCTTCTGATGAGTGACTATTCCCAAACACATTTAACCACTTGGTTAAACAATAAGAAAACCTGCGCAATTACATTAACACTGACATCTTTCGAACTCGATAACATTAGAACCATAAACCTGATTTGAAAATTTAAACAAAACAAAAAATTCTCACCGCCCTGTATGAAACATCCTACAATCCGTGCGTACTGGACATTGGATCCATACACACCCGAGCCGAAAAAGACGGGAGCTCAAAGATGGAAAGGTGGAAGGAGTTACAACTCAGCCAGATAGCCGGCGCAAAGGAGATCGACACCGCCTACCAGGTAGCGCTGCGTTTCGCGAAAAATATCGGATATAAATTTTTTGAATTTTCAGTCACTTACAAAACCAGATCGGAGCAAATAAACACACTCAGACTCAACAATTATCCTGCAAGCTGGAACACCGAGTATGAACAGAAAAAACTTGGTAAAATTGACCCAGTAGTGGCTCATTGCAATCAAACCATGTTGCCCGTTCTATGGAGTGAAGAGCTCTTCTGCAAAGTCCCATCGATGTGGGAAGCGCTTGGAATTCAAGGATTCAACACGGCTGGTCGCAATCGTTGCATGACGACGAAAGCGGCCTGTTCAGCATCCTGAGCCTGGCCCGGAGCCATTGTCCCATCAGTGCGTTTGAGCTGTACGAGAATTTCGGCTTTTCCGTCTTCATAGGACAGCATCTGCATGCACTGGCCGCACAATCGCTTCCAAAGCATTCGGCAAAATCGGCTGCGACGAATTTGTCGCTTCGGGAAATCGACGTGCTGAAACTCGCAGCCGATGGCAAGACGGCCTACGAGAGTGCCAGGATTCTCAATCTCAGTGCACGCACCGTCAATTTCCATGTGCAGAGTGCGATTGAGAAACTGGGGGTCAATAACAAGATTTCGGCCGTCATTGCCGCAGTCAAGGCGGGCTATTTCGGCAGCGGCGCGCTGCGCTGATCACAAAACCTGCGGGTAATCCAAAAGAAAAAATCGTACCATTTGCATCCCTCTCGAGTGTTGACGTGTAAAAAAGCATGCCGCAGTTCACTCGGACGGTCCCGCCCGCAACAACGCCTCAGGGCCGCGGAACATCCTCGTTTATCTATCAGAGCCTCCTGCCCGATGCCCTTGCTCGAAACCCCGTTCGCCCAGCTCGACCTGATCCGCCAGCCCGAACAGCAGAACGAACCGCTGCAAGCCTTTGACGCCGCAGACGAGTACCTGCTCAATCACCTGGCCGAGCAGCAGCCCGCGGCGAATTCGCGGGTACTGGTGCTGAACGACAGTTTTGGCGCATTGGCCGTCAGCCTGGCAGGCAGGGTCAATGTGACCAGCAGCGGCGATTCGTTCCTGGCCTTGCAGGGGCTGGAAAAGAATCTGGTCCGTAACGGCCAGGCGTTTGACGCCGTGCCCCACGTACCGGCCAGTGAACCCTTTATGGGACCGTTCGACCGGGTGCTGATCCGGGTGCCGAAGACACTGGCATTACTGGAAGAACAACTGATCCGCCTGCAAGGCCAACTGTCGCCCGGCGCCCAGGTGATTGCCGGAGCAATGCTCAAGCATCTGCCGCGTGCGGCCGGCGATCTGCTGGAGCGCTATATTGGCCCGGTGCAGGCCTCGTTGGCGGTAAAAAAAGCCCGGCTGTTGATCGCCACGGCTCAAGCCAAAGCCGCCGTCGAGTCCCCTTACCCGAGCCGTTATCGACTGGATGATCCGGCGATCGAGTTGCTCAATCACGCCAACGTGTTCTGCCGTGAAGGCCTGGACATCGGCACGCGTGCCTTCTTGCCGTACCTGCCGAAGAACCTCGGCAGCGCAAGGGTCGCCGATCTCGGTTGCGGTAACGGCGTGCTGGCCATCGCCAGTGCCCTGCAAAACCCCGAAGCCCGCTACACGCTGGTCGATGAATCCTTCATGGCGGTGCAATCGGCCGCCGAAAACTGGCGCGCCACGCTGGGTGAGCGGGAGGTGATCGTGCGGGCGGGCGATGGCCTGGCCGGGCAGGAGCCCCAGTCGCTGGATGTGGTGCTGTGCAATCCACCGTTTCACCAACAACAGGTGGTGGGTGACTTCCTCGCCTGGCGGATGTTCCAGCAAGCCCGTGAGGCGCTGGTGGTGGGCGGAGCGCTGTACATCGTCGGCAACCGCCATCTGGGCTATCACAGCAAGTTGGCGCGCTTGTTCCGCGGGGTCGAGCAAGTGGCGGCCACCCCGAAATTCGTGATCCTCAAGGCGCGCAAGTAACACGCAGAAAAAACCCTCCAGCTGGAGGGTTTTTTACGCCATGGATCTGTCAGTGAGTCGTCAGGCCTGCGGCGTTCATGAACATGCGCATCAGGCTGGCGACAATGAACAGCGCGCCGACGCTGCCCGCCCAGATCAAGGCCAACCAGCCGAGCCGCTGCCACAGCGGTTTTTTTTCGGCTTGCTCGATGTCGTGCAGGGAATGTTTGCCGGGCATGGCACATTTCTCCAATAAAGGTCGGATGGCGCCTGTGCTGACGCCATCGCGAGCAGGGGCCTAGTGATAACCATCCTCGTGAGTGACCTTGCCGCGGAACACGTAGTAGCTCCAGAAGGTATACCCCAGGATGAACGGGATGATGAACAGCGTGCCCACCAGCATGAAGCCTTGGCTTTGCGGCGGTGCGGCGGCGTCCCAGATCGAGATCGACGGCGGCACGATGTTCGGCCACAGGCTGATTCCCAGCCCGCTATAACCGAGGAAGATCAATACCAGCGTCAACAGGAATGGCGTGTAGTGCGCATTGCGCGCCACCGCGCGGATCAATCCGTAGAGGGTCACTAGCACCAGGATCGGCACCGGCAGGAACCAGAACAGGTTCGGCAAGGTGAACCAGCGCGCTGCAATCTCGGCGTGGGCCAGAGGAGTCCAGATGCTGACGACACCTATCACCGCCAACAAGACGAACGCCAAGGGGCGCGCCAGATCGTGCATCTGTTCCTGCAACTTGCCTTCGGTCTTCATGATCAGCCAGGTGCAACCGAGTAAAGCATAGGCCACCACCAGCGCGGCGCCGCAGAACAGGGTGAAGGGGGTCAGCCAATCCAGCGAGCCGCCGGCAAACTGCCGATCGACCACCGGCAGGCCATCGATGAACGCCCCCAGCGCTACGCCCTGGAAGAACGTTGCGGCGATCGAACCGCCGATGAATGCCTTGTCCCACAAATGGCGCTTGTCGTCCTTGGCCTTGAAGCGGAATTCGAACGCCACGCCGCGGAAGATCAGCCCGATCAGCATGAAGATCAGCGGTAGATACAAGGCCGAGAGCACGACCGAATAGGCCAGCGGGAAAGCCCCGAACAACGCCGCACCGCCCAGCACCAGCCAGGTTTCGTTGCCGTCCCAGACCGGGGCGACGGTGTTCATCATCACATCGCGGTCGCTCTTGCCGGGAATGAACGGAAAGAGAATGCCGATACCGAGGTCGAAACCGTCCATGACCACGTACATCATGATGCCGAAGATGATGATCACGGCCCAGATCAGCGGAAGATCAATACCCATGATTCAAATCTCCTTGGTCACGGTGTGGTCGTGATCGGCGTGTTCATCGTCCGCTGCGGACAACGGACGCGCCGGCGTACGTTTCTGGCCGGGACCGCCTTCGTTGGTTTCCTTGCCTTCGTCGATCTTCGGCCCTTTGCGCACCAAGCGCATCATGTAGCCGAGACCTGCACCGAACAGCGCGAAATACACCACCACGAACAGGATCAAGGTGATGCTCATCTGCATGAAACTATGGTTGGAGGACGCATCCGCCGTGCGCATCAGGCCGTAGACCACCCACGGCTGGCGACCGATTTCAGTGGTGAACCACCCGGCGAGGATCGCAATCAACCCGGACGGCCCCATCCACAACGCCAGGTAGAGGAAAGGCCGCGAGGTGTACAGCTTGTCGCGCTTGCGCAGCCACAGGCTCCACAGACCGGTGAAGATCATCAGCAAGCCAAGGCCGACCATGATCCGGAACGACCAGAACACAATGGTCGAATTCGGCCGATCCTCGGGTGGAAATTCCTTGAGCGCCGGCACCTGTTTATCCAGCGAGTGGGTCAGGATCAGGCTGCCCAGGTACGGAATCTCGACGGCGAACTTGGTCTTTTCTTCCTTCATGTCCGGCCAGCCGAACAGGATCAACGGAGTCGCCTCGTCGCCCTTGTTTTCCCAGTGGCCCTCGATCGCGGCGATCTTGGCCGGTTGATGCTCCAGCGTATTGAGGCCATGGAAGTCGCCGATGACCGCCTGGATCGGTGCGACGATCAAGGCCATCCACATCGCCATCGACAACATGGTGCGGATCGCCGGGTTGTCCTTGCCGCGCAGCAGATGCCAGGCCGCAGAGGAGCCCACGAAGAACGCCGTGGCGACAAACGCCGCCGTCGCCATGTGCATCAAGCGGTACGGAAAGGACGGGTTGAAGATCACCGCCAGCCAGTCGGTGGGAATCACCTGGCCGTTGATGATTTCAAACCCCTGGGGCGTTTGCATCCAGCTGTTGGAGGCGAGAATCCAGAAGGTCGAGATCAGCGTGCCAATGGCGACCATGACCGTGGAGAAGAAGTGCAGGCCGCGTCCGACCTTGTTCCAGCCGAACAGCATGACGCCGAGGAAACCGGCTTCGAGGAAGAATGCCGTGAGCACTTCATAGGTCAGCAACGGACCGGTCACCGCGCCGGCGAAGTCCGAGAAGCGGCTCCAGTTGGTGCCGAACTGATAGGCCATGACCAGTCCGGAGACCACACCCATACCGAAATTGACGGCAAAGATCTTCGACCAGAAATGGTAGAGGTCCCGGTAGGTGTCGTTATTGGTTTTCAGCCACAAGCCTTCGAGCACCGCCAGGTAACTCGCCAGGCCGATGGTGATGGCTGGAAACAGGATGTGGAACGAGATAGTGAACGCGAACTGAATTCGGGCGAGATCAAGTGCCTCTAAACCGAACATAAGTCTTCCTCTGTCAGGTAGTACGGCTGCGGGCTCGAAGCCTGCACCCACGGCCCCCACGGATATGGAGTGTGGCGAATCTCTGTTTGTTCTTTTTTTGTACGCATCACAACGCAGGGAGTCTGGCCATTCGGCCACCGGATCAATTCCTTTTGTCGGTTTTGATCTGGATCAATCAACGATGAAAGAGTAGTCCCATTTACGGGGATGACCCGCGTGGTCTTTTGCCGCGTGACAAGTTGCCTCACGGCTTCAGTCACAGGTTGAAATGAATCAATGGAAGGCAGTGGACCAGAAGTCAGCGGAATCGATGCTTGGCTAACGAAATTTTCCCGCGCCGCAACTTCCTGTTACAGGTTGGTGATAATCTCGACCTTTCCCTCCCCAGACTTGCCTTCAAATGCCCAGCCAAGAGCCCTTGCTGTTACGTCACCATCGTCCTTTCATCGCCTTCTGGCTGGCCCGGGTTTTCACCGCCAGCGGTTTTCAGATGCTCACCGTGGCCATTGGCTGGAACCTCTACCAACTGACCGGCAACGTGCTCGACCTGGGCCTGGTCGGCCTCGTGGAGTTCGCGCCGCGCGTGCTGTTCATGCTGCACACCGGGCACGTTGCCGATCGCTACGACCGACGCAAGGTCGCGGCCATCTGCCAGTCGCTGCAAGCCCTGATCGCCCTGTCGCTGGCCATCGGCAGCGCGACCGACCATGTCACTCGGGAAATGATCTTCATCCTTGCATTCCTGCTCGGCGCCGCGCGCTCCTTCGAAATGCCGACCACCCAAGCCTTGCTGCCGAGCATCGTGCCCAGCGCACTGTTTCCCCGGGCCGTGGCCGCCGCGCAGTCGGCCCAGCAATCGGCGACCATCGTCGCCCCGGCACTCGGTGGCTTGCTCTACGCCTTCGGCAGCGTCTGGGTGTATGGCCCGACGGTGATCCTGTACATCATCGCCTGCGCACTGATGCTCAACCTGCCCGCCCGACAAACGCCTCTGAACAAGGGCAAGGCCACTCTGGATTCACTCCTGGCGGGCATCCGTTTCATCCGCAGTCGCCCGGACATTCTCGGGGCAATCTCCCTTGACCTGTTCGCTGTCCTGCTGGGGGGTGCGACGGCATTGCTGCCGGTGTTCGCCAAGGACATTCTGTTGACGGGCCCGTGGGGCCTGGGCCTGCTGCGTTCGGCACCGGCGGTGGGCGCGCTGCTGATGTCGCTGTTCCTGGCGCGGTTTGCCGTGGAACGCAATGTCGGACGGGTGATGTTCACCGCTGTGGGGGTGTTCGGCGTCGCGACGATCGCCTTTGGCTTGTCGACTTCGTTCTGGTTCTCGCTGGCCGTGCTGGTGGTCCTCGGCGCGGCCGACATGATCAGCATGGTGATCCGCGCCTCGTTCGTGCAACTGGAAACCCCGGACGAAATGCGCGGCCGGGTGAGCGCCGTGAACGGGCTGTTCATTGGCGCTTCGAACCAATTGGGCGAATTCGAATCCGGCCTGACCGCCCACTGGTTCGGCACCGTGCCAGCAGTCGTCATGGGCGGTATCGGCACGCTGGTGGTGACAGGGACCTGGATCAAGCTCTTCCCGACCCTGGCCAACCGCGACCGGATGCATGTGCCGGTGGAAGAGCTAAAGGCCTGAGGCTGTTGCCATCACAATTTTGCCGACCAGGTGCAATACGTAATTAACGCATAGAGTGTAAGGTATCGCCTTACACATTCCCCACGGGAGGCAGAACATGCCCACGCACAACCCGCCGCACCCTGGTGAAACACTATTGACGGATGTATTGCCCGAGTTGGGCATCAGCGTCGCGGAACTTGCCCGGCATCTTGGGTTTGCGCGTCCTCACCTGTCGCGGGTACTGCATGGACATGCACCAGTCAGTCCGGATCTGGCCGTACGCCTGGAGCGCGCTGGAATCGGCAAGGCTCGCATGTGGCTAGGGGTCCAGACCGACTATGACCTATGGCAAGCAGAGCAGCGTGAGCAACCGCCCATCAAACCCATCGCCGCTCACGCATGACGCCGTCTAAATCATCAACTCCCCCGCCACTGCCACCCGCGTGGCTTTGCCACACAACTGTTCCACCAGGGTCAGGGCAAATTCCAAAGCGCCACCCGACCCTTGGGCGGTGATGCAATTGCCGTCGACCACCACCGGTTGATCGACGAAGTTGCAGCCCGACAGTTGATGGCTGGCCGAGGGCAGGCACGTCATGCGCCGCTGGCGCAGCACGCCGAAGGTTTGCAGGGCCGTTGCGGGTGCTTCGGCAATGCCGGCGAACAGGCGCCCCGCCGCGGCCTGGTCCTTGATCAGTTGCTGCAGGGGCTGATGGGCGCTCAGATGTTGCGTCCCTGTGGCACCGCCAGGCAGGACGATCAGATCGAACGGCTGGGCCAGCAGATCCACCAGCATCGCATCGCAGGTCAAGCGCGTACCTCGGGCACAGGTGAGCATGCGCCGTCCCTCGATGCTGGCAACCACTACCTCGACTTTTGCGCGGCGCAATACATCGATCAAGGTCACGGTCTGCAGGTCATCGGCGCCCTCGGCGAGGGTAATCAAGGCTCGAAAGGTCATGGGAACAATCCACAGGAGAATTCTTAAAGCGTAGTCAGCTTTCCTGACGCCTGTTCGGGCCGCCGTCGTTACTTGATGTAAAGCTGGGTCGACAGCGTGTTGCCCGGCGCGTTGATCGAGGTATTGCTGAAGATGAACGTACCTTCCTGCTTACCTGCCAGATTGAAAATGTAAAGGTTGCCGACGATCCTGGTCCTTTGCGAGCAGTCGGTCAGGTTGCCGTTGTCATAAGCGCAAACCGGCGTGCGGGTGCCGTCCACTTCGAAGCCATCGAGCGCGGCATGGGGCTGGCTGCGACCGTAGCCCACTTCCAGCACATAGATCCTGATGTTGGGCCCCGCGTGGTTGCAGCGGGTCTGTGTCTGCCCTTCGTCAATCGTCTCGAAACCACAGCCCGGCGATTCGACCTTGAGCACCTTTACCTGGGTCAACGGCGGTGCCGATGCCGCCGAGGCGGATTGTGCCGCCAGCGCCAGCAGCATCAAGACAGCGGACATGATCGTCAGATGCTTTTTCATCCAATTGCCACCCAAAAAAACCAGCGCGCAGTATGGCGGGTTTGGACTGAACACAAAACATCGACGACGATCACCGCCATAAGCAGCCATAACCCCACGCTGCTGGTATGATGCGCGGCTTTTTCCGGCCCACAGTATTTTCCCAGGCGCGTTCAGCGGTCTGTGCTTTGCTGTTGAGGTCGATACATTCACGGCGCCGGGCGCGCCACGGGGAGCAGACATGCTGGAAAGGCTGTTTCAACTCAAGGCACACAACACCAACGTGCGGACCGAGATTCTGGCGGGCGTCACGACTTTCTTGGCCATGGCCTACATTCTGTTCGTCAACCCGAGCATCCTCGGCGAGACCGGCATGGACAAGGGTGCGGTGTTCGTCGCCACCTGTCTGGCAGCCGCCATCGGCTCCACAGTCATGGGCCTGATCGCCAACTACCCGATCGCGCTCGCGCCGGGCATGGGCCTGAACGCCTTCTTCACCTACACTGTGGTCCTGCACATGGGGCATACCTGGCAAGTGGCGCTGGGGGCGGTGTTCATCTCGGCGGTGTGCTTCTTCCTGTTGTCGATCTTCCGTATCCGGGAATGGATCATCAACAGTATTCCGCTGCCGCTGCGTTCGGCGATTGCGGCCGGTATCGGCCTGTTCCTGGCGCTGATCGCCCTGCACAACGCCGGTATCGTGGTGAGCAACCCGGCGACCATGGTCGGCCTCGGTGACCTCAAGCAACCGGCACCCATCCTCGCCACCCTGGGTTTTGCCCTGATCGTCGCCCTCGAAGCCCTCGCCGTGCGGGGTGCAGTGCTGATCGGTATCCTGGTGGTGACCATCGCTTCCATCGTCATGGGCTTCACCCCGTTCGGCGGCGTCATGTCGATGCCGCCGTCGCTGGCCCCGACCTTCCTGCAACTGGACATCAAGGGCGCACTGGACATCGGTCTGGTCAGCGTGATCTTCGCCTTCCTGTTCGTCGACCTGTTCGACAACTCCGGCACCCTGATCGGCGTCGCCAAGCGCGCCGGGCTGATGGGCAAGGACGGCCACATGCCGAAAATGGGCCGCGCACTGATCGCCGACAGTACCGCCGCAATGGCCGGTTCCCTGCTGGGCACCTCGACCACGACCAGCTACATCGAATCCGCTGCAGGCGTGAGTGCGGGCGGCCGCACCGGCCTGACCGCTGTCGTCGTGGCGATGCTGTTCCTGCTGGCGCTGTTCTTTTCGCCACTGGCCGCCAGCGTTCCCGCGTTCGCCACGGCCCCAGCGCTGCTGTTCGTCGCCGTGCTGATGACATCCGGCCTGGCCGAAATAGACTGGGACGACATCACCGTCGCCGCGCCGGTCGTCATTACCGCGCTGGCCATGCCATTCACTTATTCCATCGCCAATGGCATCGCCTTCGGTTTCATTGCCTGGACCGCCATCAAACTGATGTCCGGTCGTGGCCGTGAGCTGAACCCGGCGCTGGTGATCCTGTCGATTCTGTTCGTGATCAAGCTCGGTTGGTTCAACGCATGACTTTTGATTCCCAGGCCTACACCGTCCAGCTCGAAGAAAAGGTCACACGCCTGCGTGACCTGCTGGCCCCATTCGACGCGCCCGAGCCTGTGGTCTTCGACTCGCCGCTGCAGAACTTCCGCCTGCGTGCCGAATTCCGCCTGTGGCGCGAAGCCGGCGAGCGCCACTACGCAATGTTTTCCCAGGAAGACAAACGCACGCCGATCCTGATCGAAGAGTTCCCGATCGCCAGCCAGCGCATCAATCAATTGATGCCGCAGCTCAAGGCCGCCTGGCAAGCCAGTGCGCCTTTGAGTCACAAGCTGTTCCAGGTGGAGTTTCTGACGACCCTGGCCGGCGATGCGATGATCACCCTGTGTTATCACCGCCCGCTGGACGAGCATTGGCATGCAGCCGCGAGCAAACTGGCGGCGGACCTGAACGTCAGCATCATCGGCCGCTCCAAGGGCAAGCGCGAAGTCATCGGTCACGATTACGTGGTCGAGCAGCTGGAGGTCGGCGGCCGCACCTTCAGCTACCGCCAACCGGAAGGCGCGTTCACCCAGCCCAACGGCACCGTGAACCAGAAGATGCTCAACTGGGCGTACGACGCCCTCGGCGATCGCCCTGACGATTTGCTGGAGTTGTACTGCGGCAACGGCAACTTCACCCTGCCGCTCGCGACCCGAGTGCGCAAGGTGCTGGCCACCGAAATCAGCAAGACCTCGGTCAACGCGGCGTTGAGTAACCTCAGCGAAAACGCTGTGGATAACGTCACGCTGGTGCGTTTGTCCGCCGAAGAGCTGACCGAAGCCTTGAACGAAGTGCGCCCGTTCCGCCGCCTGCAGGGCATCGACCTGAAAAGCTACGAGTTCGGCAGCGTCTTCGTCGACCCGCCTCGCGCCGGCATGGATCCGGACACCTGCGAGTTGACCCGACGCTTCGACAACATCCTCTACATTTCCTGCAACCCGCAAACCCTGGCGGACAACATCGCCCAGTTGCACGACACCCACCGCATCACCCGATGCGCGATGTTCGACCAGTTCCCATGGACGCATCACATGGAATCCGGGGTGTTGTTGACCCGGCGGTGATTGCTGTGGCCACAAACAAATCAGCCGTCATCTCGACGGCTTTTTTGTGGGCGTTCAAACCACGACGTCGACTTTGCGTGGACGTCCACCTTTCCTGCCATTGGCCCTCGCCGCCTCGGCCTTGGCGGCGCTGCTCTGCCGACCGTTGCGCGAAGCAATCACCGAAGCCGCCATCGCCATCAATGGCTCGCTGGCCGAGATCATTCCGGCGATAGAGATCTGCAGGTCCTTGCCTTCGTGGCAGAGCGCGGTGCCGGTAAAACCCACCTCGAAACCAGCAAAATCCTCGATCTCGAATCCATCGAACTCAGGGTAGTTTCCAACTGGCAGCAACACCCCGCTGCCATCTTCGAAGCTGACCGCCAGACACGGAGCCTGAAAGGTGACCGACGTCGCCTGCAGCCCGCTGCTTTGGCGAGACTTGCCTCGTTCAATCGCTCGATCAAGGCGGGCCTCTGTCACCGGCCGATCTACCTGGACCTTGGCTTTTACCGTTTTCATAACTCGATCTCCACACATTCCTGTGCACCTATCAGGGATAACCGCGTCCTGTTCGTTTGCGGCTCATACAAAGCCGAACCAATCATGTTGGTGGTACTGACAATCCTCTTCACCACAACGACCTCTCCGGTTTGCCAATCCCACAATTGATTATCAAGGCAGGCCGTTTGCAGTTTTCGCCACCAGATGCGACGAGCACGCAGCAAATGGGCAGGCAGCTTGAGCGATTGGCGCAACCCCTCAAGTACCGCAATCGGTGGCCTGCGCGAGAGTGGAACCACATCCCAGAGTTCGACACCGTTGTGCCAAAAGCTGAATCTGAATCGCGCACTCCACGCGCCTGCCTCCACATGTGCGTGAGGAGGACAATGTTCATCACGCAACATGATCACCACCGAGAGCCCTTTGTAGCTGCATATCTTCATGCTAACCCATCCGTTAGGTTAATGAGTCGAAAGATTCGACATTCCTGGGGAAAACTGACGACCGGCGCCTCGAACACTCAATCGTCAATACGCCTCTGAGACTAGCGTTCAGCGGCGCCCTGGGCCGATGGAGGCCCCGGCAAAATCGTAAGCATTGCTTTCACGCACCCCACAAAAAAAGCCGTCGCTGGGACGGCTGTCTTTTGAAGGTCCTGCATCTCCCTGAAATACTGATTTAATGCGTTCATTTGATCCCCGGTGCAATCAATCATGCAGCGACAATTCGACGATCTTCAACTGGGCAGCATCGAGCTTTTTTGCCTGGCTGCCGAAGCAGGCAGCTTCACTGCCGCCGCACTGGTGGCGGGCGTCACACCGGCCGCGGTGAGCCGTTCGGTGTCGCGTATGGAAGAACGCCTTGGCGTGCGGTTGTTTGCACGCACCACCCGCAGCGTCAAGCTGACCGACAGCGGTCGGCGCTACTACGAAGAATGCCGCCAGGCATTGGCGCAACTGGTCGAAGCCCAGCGCGAGGTCATGGGCCAGCAACAGGTACCTTCAGGAACCTTGCGCATCAGCATCCCGACCACTTATGCCCACCACCGCATCCTGCCGTTGCTGCCGGCCTTTCGCGCGCGCTTTCCGGCGGTGAAGGTCGAGTCGCACATCAGTAATCGCAACATCGATTTCGTCGGCGAAGGTTATGACATGGCGATCCGTGTGCGCGCTATTCCGGACTCCGGCCTGATCGCCCGGCAGCTTGAAGATGCCGCGCTGGTGATGATTGCCAGCCCCGAATACCTCAAGCGGGCCGGCACGCCGCAAACCCTCGACGACCTGCAACAGCACGAGTGCATTCAATACGAACTGCCCAGCAGCGGCCGGCGCATTGCCTGGTTGTTCAATGACGGTGGCATACAGCGCGAAATTCTCGCCGAGGGCAACTTCAGTTGTTCCGACGATGTATTGGGTGGCGTGACCCTGGCGAAACATGGTGCGGGGTTGTTCCAGACCTATCGATTTATCGTCGAGAAGGAACTGGCCAATGGCTCGCTGGTAGAAGTGCTCAAACCTTATGGGGGGCGTTCGCGGCCGTTTACCCTGCTCTACCCGCAAAGTCGTCATATGCCCCTGCGGTTGCGCGCGTTCATCGACTTCCTGGTGGAGCAGTTGCCACGCTGAAACGAAACCGTCCGATCACCGCACACAAAAGGACCGTATGCGGGCGGTCCAATTGACCAAATTAACCATCTGGTACATTTTATCTCCACAGGCCGAGACCTTGGCCAACGCCAAAAATAATAAGTGGAGAAACCTTGATGTCCCCTATCATTCTGGTGCTCAACGGCCCGAATCTGAACCTGCTTGGTACCCGTGAACCGGCGACTTACGGCCACGAAACCCTGGCTGATATTTCCGCCATGTGTGGCCGAGCCGCCGAAGAGTTCGACCTGGCGGTGGAGTTTCGCCAGACCAACCACGAAGGCGAACTGCTCGACTGGATTCATGCCGCCCGCGGCCGTTGTGCCGGGATAGTGATCAACCCGGCCGCCTGGACGCACACTTCGGTGGCGATCCGCGATGCGCTGGTCGCCAGCGAACTGCCGGTGATCGAAGTGCACCTGTCCAACGTGCATGCTCGTGAGCAATTTCGGCACCACTCCTTCGTCTCGGGCATTGCTACGGCGGTAATGGCCGGTTTTGGCAGCCATGGCTATCGCCTGGCACTGGAGCATTTCAGCCAACGTCTGAAGGGGTGAGCGTGATGAGCAAGAATCAAACCGTACTGGCAGGCCTGATCGGCGCCGGCATCCAGGCTTCCCGCACCCCTGCCCTGCACGAGCATGAAGGCGATGCCCAGGATTTGCGTTATCTGTATCGCCTGATCGACCTCGATCAACTGCAACTCGACAGCAACGCCCTGCCCGAGCTGCTGCTGGCTGCCGAACGCATGAACTTCACCGGCCTGAACATCACCTTTCCGTGCAAGCAGGCGATCATCCCGCTGCTCGACGAACTGTCGCCAGAAGCCCGTGGCATTGGCGCGGTGAACACCGTGGTGTTGAAAGACGGCAAACGCATCGGCCATAACACCGATTGCCTGGGGTTTGCCGAAGGTTTTCGGCGTGGCTTGCAAGGCGTTGCCGTTGAGCGCGTCGTACAAATGGGCGCCGGCGGCGCTGGTGCGGCAGTGGCCCACGCGTTGTTGAGCGAAGGCGTACAACAACTGAGCATTTTCGATGTGGAAATCAGCCGCGCACAGAGCCTGGCGGACAACCTCAATCAGCATTTCGGCAGTAACCGCGCGGTGGCCGGTCATGACCTGGCATTGACCCTGGCCGAGGCTGATGGCCTGGTCAACACCACGCCCATGGGCATGAAAAAACTGCCAGGCATGCCGGTGCCGGTCGAGTTGCTTCGGGCTGAGTTGTGGGTGGCGGAGATTGTCTATTTCCCGCTGGAAACCGAACTGCTGCGTAATGCCCGCGCCCTGGGCTGCCGAACGCTGGATGGCGGCAACATGGCGGTGTTCCAGGCGGTAAAGGCATTCGAATTGTTCAGCGGCGTGGTGCCGGATGCGCAGCGGATGCTGGCGCATTTTCAGAGCATGAATGGTTAAAGATCAAAAGATCGCAGCCTTCGGCAGCTCCTACAAGGCTGCGATCTTTTCAGGCCTGCAGATATCGCAGGACCGACTCGCAAATCATCTCCCGATGACGCTGCTTGATGCTCTCGTCCGGCAAGTCGATCTGAAAGATCTCGCCGAAAGTGTGGCGGTTCGACACGCGATAGAAGCAGAACGAACTGATCAGCAAATGCACATCCAACGGATCAAGCCCTGTGCGGAACAGCCCTTGCTCGGCACCGCGACGCAGGATCTCGCCCAGTGAATCAAGGATGGTGTTATTCATGGCCTTGATTGCATCGGAGCGTTTCACGTATTCGGCGTTGTGAATGTTCTCGATGCTGACGATGCGCACGAAATCGACGTTGCGGTCATGGTGATCGAAGGTGAACTCCACCAGCCGCCGAATCGCCTCGACGGGCGGCAGTTCCGCCAGGTGCAGCCGGTTTTCGGTATTGCGGATATCGCCGTAGAGCTTCTCCAGCACCTCGACGTAGAGCTGTTCCTTACTGCCGAAGTAGTAATAGATCATGCGCTTGGACGTGTGGATGCGCTCGGCGATGGCATCGACTCGAGCCCCGGAAAGCCCTTGCTGAACGAACTCGACAATCGCCTCCTGCAGAATGTTCTCGCGGGTTTTTTCCGGATTGTTCTTGCGACTCTTGCGCGGTTCGGCAACCGGTTGATCGGGTGCTGCGGAGAGTTCTGAAGTCATTGTCATTGCGGGCTCACGGCCATCACTGCACAGGCTGGCGATTATGAGCCGCGCCGCACAGTGAAGGAAGCCGTGCGGCAGCGGTTTGTCGGTGTGGTTACGATTTTCCTACAACTTTGTCTGACGCACCGCACCGCTGCGGGATTTGGCCATGGCTGCCAGGCGCACCGCCACGTTGGCCGCGCCGTAACCGGCATAACCGTTCTTGCGCTGAATGATCTCGAAGAAGAACCGCCCTTCGAACGGTTCGGTGTACACGTGGAACAGCTCACCGCCCTGGGCATCACGGTCGTACAGCACGTTGTAATAGGCCAGTTCGCTGAGAAACTCGTCGTCAAAATCGAAGCGCGCCGCCAGGTCATCGTAGTAGTTGAGCGGAATATCCAGCAGCGGCACGCCCGCCGCCTTGGCGCGACTGACTTCGGCAAAGATGTCATCGCAATCAAACGCGATGTGGTGCACGCCGGAGCCGCGATAACTCGACAACGCGTGTGAGATGGCGGTGTTGCGGTTTTCGGAGATATTCAGTGGCAGGCGAATCGAACTGTCACGGCTGCGCAGCGCGCGGCTCTTCACCAGACCATAAGGATCTGGCAGCACCACTTCGTCATCGGCCTCGAAGTCCAGCAGGCTCTTGTAGAACAGCACCCAACTGTCGAGGCTGTCGGCGGGCAGCGCCATGGCCATGTGGTCGATGCGCTTGAGGCCACCGCCGGTCACTACGGCCGGTTGCAGGTTGAAGTCGGTACCATAGACATCGGCGTCTAGATCGACGAGGTAGATCAGGCTGCCATCCGGCGCGCGCACGGCGGCCAGTTCCAATTCATTGGGACCGACCAATCCGCGATACGGCTGGCCTTTGTAGGCCACGGCCCTGGCCAGCGCGCTGGCACTGTCCTTGACTCGCACGGCGGTGGCGCACAACGATGGACCATGGGCCTCGAAGAAACTGTGGGCGAACGAGTACGGTTCGGAGTTGAGGATCAGGTTGATATCGCCCTGGCGCAGCAGGCTGACGCTCTTGGAGCGATGCTCCCCGGCCTTGACGAAACCCAGCCGCTCCAGCCAATGGGAGAGCTTGGCGCCGAGGCTTTCGTCCACGGCGAACTCGAGAAACTCGATGCCGTTGTATTCGCTGGCCTTCGGCGTCTCGAACAGAATCTCGGGGTTGGCCGTTGGTTTGGCTTCCTGGGCCAGGCGCTCGCGGGTTTTCTCTTCCAGGTACAGCAACGAGCGCAAACCGTCGGCAGCGTTGGCTCGAGGCGGCGCGGCGCGGAAACCGTCGTTGAAGATCTCCAGCGACAGTGGCCCGGTATAGCCACTCTTGATGATCGGCGCGAGGAAACCCGGCAAATCGAATTCGCCCTGGCCCGGGAAGCAGCGGAAATGCCGGCTCCACTCCAGCACGTCCATGGCCAGGATCGGGGCATCGGCCATTTGCACGAAGAAAATCTTGTCACCGGGAATCTCGGCGATGGCGCTCGGGTCGCCCTTGAGCGACAGCGTATGGAAGCTGTCGAGCAATACGCCGAGGCTCGGATGATCGGCCTGACGGACGATGTTCCACACCTGTTGCCAGGTATTGACGTGGCGTCCCCAGGCCAGCGCTTCGTAACCGATACGCAGGCCTCGCGCGCCGGCGCGTTCGGCCAGCAGGCGCAAGTCGTCGACCAGGATCTGTTCATCACCGATGGAGTCGGCCGAGGCGTTGCTGCACACCAGCACCAGGTCGGTGCCCAACTCCTGCATCAGGTCGAACTTGCGCTCGGCCCGCTCAAGGTTGCGCGACAGACGGTCACGGCGGCAGCCTTCAAAATCCCGAAATGGTTGAAACAGCGTGATGGCGATCCCGAGATCGGCGCACATCTGTTTAATTTCTCGCGGGCTGCCGTCGTAGTAGAGAAGGTCATTCTCGAAGATCTCCACGCCGTCGAAACCGGCGGCGGCAATGGCTTCGAGTTTTTCCGGCAGGGTACCGCTCAAGGACACGGTGGCAATGGAACGCTGCATATTTCGACTCCCGGTGATGGAGGCAATCTTGTTAGGGGTATCGCACGCTTGTTGCAGCGGCCCCGCTGCCGGGAATGGCGGTCTCACGGACGCCATCGCCGGCAAGCCGGGCTCCTACAGGGATTGCGTTTAGCTTTGAATGAATTATTGGCCTGGCGATCCCCCACGGCAATTCAAAGTGTACTATCCAGTTAGTTTTTCGTGCGATTATCGAACAAAATGGCCGTTAGCGAATTGACGATTTTTCGTCCACTGCGCAACATCAACACCACATTGGGTCCGGTCATGAATCATCGGTTCCAGTTAACAAGACCCTGAACACCACATAAAAATTTCAAAAAACGGGTATACGCTCATGCGCTCATTAAACGCCTTGCTCGATTACACCACCGTCATTACGCCTTGCCTGGCGTCCATCCGAACCCCGCGCACCGCTGGCACCCACGTGCCGCTCGCTGAATAACTCGTCAGCCGACGAACACAGCCGATCAGTCCAACCGCGCCCGTCGCCCTCGATTGATCACGCGCCCTTGAAGTCCCGACGAGCTTCGCTTGTCAGTCATTGAACGGATGGCACAGATGAATCCTACACATAGCTCACGCATGGCTCCGGCCATGAGCGCTGCCACTGGCGGCATCGGCGACAAGATCCGCGGCGCCATGGCTGTCGGCAAAACCCGTTGGGGCATGCTGGCGCTGGTGTTTTTCGCCACCACCCTGAACTACATCGACCGCGCCGCCCTGGGCGTCATGCAGCCAATCCTGGCCAAGGAAATGAGCTGGACGGCGATGGACTACGCCAACATCAACTTCTGGTTCCAGGTCGGCTACGCCATCGGATTCGTGCTGCAAGGCCGCCTGATCGACCGGGTCGGCGTCAAGCGCGTGTTCTTCTGCGCCGTGCTGCTCTGGAGCCTGGCGACCGGCGCCCACGGCCTGGCCACTTCGGCGGTCGGCTTCATGGTCTGCCGCTTCATCCTCGGCCTGACCGAAGCCGCCAACTACCCGGCCTGCGTGAAGACTACGCGCCTGTGGTTCCCGGCCGGCGAGCGCGCGGTGGCCACCGGTATTTTCAACGCCGGGACCAACGTCGGCGCCATGTTCACACCGATGTTGCTGCCACTGATTCTCCACGTGTGGGGCTGGCAGGCGGCGTTCCTGTGCATGTCGGCACTGGGCGGGATCTGGCTGGTATTCTGGGGCCTGAAGTACTTCAACCCGGAAGATCACCCACGCGTCAAACAGTCGGAACTGGACTACATCCAGAACGAAGTGGAACCGGAACAAGTCCGCGTACCCTTCTCGAAAATCCTGCGCATGCGCGGCACCTGGGCCTTCGCCCTTGCCTACTCGATCACAGCGCCGGTGTTCTGGTTCTACCTGTACTGGCTGCCACCGTTCCTCAACCAGCAATACAACCTGGGCATCAACGTGACCCAGATGGGCATCCCGCTGATCATCATCTACCTCACCGCCGACTTCGGCAGTGTCGGTGGCGGGATCCTCTCCTCGTTCCTGATCGGCCGCGGCGTCAATCCGATCAAGGCGCGCCTGATGTCCATGTTCCTGTTCGCCTGCTGCATCATCGGCGTGATCATGGCGGCCGGCTCCAGCAACCTGTGGGTCGCAGTGGCCGCCATTTCCCTGGCCATCGGTGCGCACCAGGCCTGGACCGCGAACATCTGGAGCCTGGTGATGGACTACACGCCCAAGCACATGATGAGTACGGTGTTCGGTTTCGGCGGCATGTGTGCGGCGATTGGCGGGATGTTCATGACCCAGCTGGTCGGCCACATCCTGACTGTCACCAACAACAACTACACCGTGCTGTTCACCCTGATCCCGGCGATGTACTTCATCGCGCTGATCTGGATGTACTTCATGGCCCCGCGCAAGATTCCGAAAGTAGAAGGCTGATGTTCCCTCGGCGCAGGCCCGGTTTCGGGCCTGCGCTTTTTTTTGCCTGTTGTTCAGGAGCGATCAGCGACGGCTTTGCTGCCAGGCCGCCGCCAGGCCACTGCAGCAGATCACGGCGATCCCGACGACGGTGGTCAGGGTCGGCGTGTGGGAAAACAGCAGCCAGCCCAGCAGGCCGGCAAACACGATCTGACAATAGCTGAAAGGCGCCAGCAAGGCTGGCGCCGCATGCCGGAAGGCCTGGGTCAGGAACAGGTGCGCCGTCATCCCGCAGGCACCCAGCGCCAGCATCATCGCGCCGTGCAGCAAGGTCGGTACCTGCCAGAAGAACGGCACCAGCGCACTCATGACCAGGGTGTTGCACAGCCCGGCAAAGAAGTTGCTGGTGGTCGGGCTGTCGATCTCACTGAGCTTGCGGGTCAGCAATTGGTAGAAGCAGAAAAACAACGCCGAGCACAACGGCAACAACACCGCCGGGGTGAACAGATCACCACCGGGGTGCACGATGATCAGCACCCCTATAAACCCGCAGATCACCGCCAGCCATTGGCCACGGGTGACCTTCTCCCCCAGCAACGGCACCGACAGCGCGGTCACCAGCACCGGTGCCAGGAAGTTCACCGACGTTGCCTCGGCCAGCGGGATGTACATCAATCCCGTGGTGAAAAACAGGCTGGTGCCCAGCAGGCACAAGGCCCGAATCAGTTGCAGCAACGGCCGCTTGGTCCGCAGCACGCGCAGCCCGGATTGCGGCAGGAATATCCCGGCCATCAGCAAGGTGTGCACCACATAACGCGCCCAGACCACCATGACAATCGGATAGAACCCGGAAAGGTACTTCGACAGGGCGTCATGGCTGGAAAACAGGAAGGTTGCGACAACGATCAGCAGGATCCCTTTGAAGGGCTGATTGACGCCGGAAAGCGGGGTGCTGACGGTCATTGGGGTTCCTTGTTCAAATCAAAAGCGTCGCGGGACCTATGTCAGCCGCGCCAGCAATTCACGGGTTTTGCTCAATGCCATCTGCGCCCGATCCAGCCCGCTCACGCCCTGCTCCAGCAGTTGCACGGTGGGAATCTCCAGGCTCAATGGAATGTTAGCCGGCAAACACCGCAACAGCCCCGGCAAATCACAATCGCCATCGCCGGGAAAACGCCGTTCATTACGCGCCTGCCGCAAGATCTCTGCCATGTCGGCCGGCCTGGGCCCCGCCACGTCGCACAACTGCGCATACCGTAACCGCGAGGGGGCAACCCTGGCCAGATCTTCCAGCCGCGACCCGGAGCGATCGAAGTGAAAGGCGTCGACCAGCACCGCCGCATTTTCACGCCCCGCCCTTTCGACGATGCGCACGGCTTGCTGCAGATCTCGCGCGTCGGTCCAGGGCATGAACTCCAGGTGCGGGTGCAGCCCGTAAGGCGCCGCCAGATCACACAGCCTGGCGAAATTCTCGGTCATTCGCTGCTCGTCAGGATCGTTGCCGGCCACCAGCAATTCAGTGGCACCGAATTCGGCGCCCACCGCCAGCACTTGCTCGAAATCGGCCACCAGGGTGTCCGGTTTCAGCCGCAGGATTTCCACATCCAGGACACGAATGCCGGTGTCGCGCAGACGCGCCAGGGTCTGGCGCCGCAGATCGCCATCCGCCACCAGCGCGAAATGGTGTTCCTGCGGCGTCGCCGGCACCAGGCGCAAGCCAACATGGCTGTAACCGGCCCGCGCCGCGACCTCGACCATGTCCGGTGGTGACAACTCCAGCACGGTAAGACTGGCCAGGGAAAAGATTCGTTCACTCATGCTCAATCCTCGATCAGGGCCGGTGCGCAGGCGCGCCCGGTTTCAGCGGCCTGGCGAATCGCCTCGACCAGCGCCAGGGTGCGGGCTGCGTCAGCGGCGCTGACCAGCGGCTCGACCTGCCCACGCGCCACGCGCACGAAGTGCTGCAACTGCAAGCGCAGCGCGGGTTCAACACTGAAAGGCTCGTTCGTCGACGCCAGGGGTTGATGCCAGCCACCATCGGCTTGCGTGTAGTGCCAGTGCTTGAGCTGCGGGATACTGAGCGCCCCGGCGGTTCCCGCCAGCAAATAGCACGGCTGGTCGGCCTGGCGTGGATACACCGGGTTCTCTCCGGAGCCCAACTCCCAACTCCAGGGCGCTGCCACCGCATCGGACCCGGTCAGGCTGCCCAGCGCACCGTTGTCGAATTGCAGCAGCACGGCCGCGCAATCCTCGTTGGCAAACCCGCGCACGGCGTTGCTGGTGATGGCCTGCACCTGGCGCACTTCACCGCACAAATGCCGGAGTAGATCGAGGTCGTGGATCAGGTTGGTCAACAACATGCCCGCACCGGGCTCACGGCGCCAGGCCGTTTCGAAATAACTGTCGGGTTTGCGCAATTGCCAGAGTGCGGTGACGGTGCTCAACCGGCCCAACGCGCCGCTGTGGACAAGTTCATGGGCGCGGACGATCAACGGGTTGTGGCGTCGATGATGGCCGACCAGCACGGGAACGCCGCTCGACTTCGAGGCAGCCACCAACTCCCGGGCCTCATCCAGGTGCACACCCACCGGCTTTTCCAGCAACACTGGTACCCCGGCAGCCAGGCAATCGAGCGCGGTGCTGACGTGCAGCGTATTCGGGTTGGCGATAATGACCGCCTCCGGCTTTGCCTGCTCCAGCATCTGACGATGATCGGCGAAATACCCCACGCCCCATTCTCTCGCGAGGCCCGGCGCTTGCGGGCCGGGGTCGGCCACGGCGCACAAGGTCGCTTCAGTCAGGGTTTTCAACTGCTGGTAATGCTGCTGGCCCATGTTGCCAGTGCCGATCAAGGCTATACGCAGTGGTGAACTCAAGGTGCGGTCCTCTTGTGTTATTGTTGGAATCAACAATTTAGAACCTGGTTCCAGATTCTTACACAAGCGCGCATTGAAAGTGTTCGAACAGCGCACAGCTTTGGCAAGCTCAACGCCAGCCAAATGTGGGAGCGGGCTTGCTCGCGAAGAGGGTGTATCAATCAACATTTCCGTTGCATGACACACCGCATTCGCGAGCAAGCCCGCTCCCACAGGGATTGTACAGGCCTCAGGGAAATAGCTCTGACGCCAGACTCGCCGCCGACAACTCATCGGTAAACGCCAACAACAACGGCGCCAGTTCATGCAGCCGCGCCCCCGGCATTCGCGCACTCGGCCCGGCGATGCTGAGCACGCCGATCACCCGTCCATCACCGGGATGTCGCACCACCGCGGCAATCGCCGAGGTACCCACCGCCGAACTTTCCTCGACACAGGCATAGCCCTGCTCCCGTGCCAGGCGCAACCGTTCAAGCAATTCAATGTTGGACCTGGGGGCATTCGGGCCCAGCTCCAATGGCCGGTCCGCCGCCTGGCGCTCCACCAGCGACAAGGCTTCGGCATCGCTCATGCAAGCCAGCCAGGCATGACCGGAGGCGGTGTAGAACAGCGGCGCATCCCGCCCCATGTCCGGGTCGTAACGCAGACCGGAACGAGCCCCCTGCGACTTGGCGATCCAGGTCTGGCGCTCGCCTTCGATGACCCCCAGGCGCACCAGTTCGCCGGTTTCCTGAGCCAGCCGGTCGAGCACCGGTTGCACGATATCCGCACCGCTGCTCGACAGATAACGGAAACCCATCGCCACCAGCCGCGTCGACAGGTGATAACGCAAGTTCTCCGGATTCTGGCGCACATAGCCGAGCCGGATCAGCTCAGCCAGCAAGCGGTGGGTGGCACTCTTGGGGATGTCCAATTGCTCTGCCAGCACCTGCATCGGCAGGCCGCGAGGGTCGCTGGTGAGGCTTTCAAGCACACTGAAAACACGTTCGATCTGACTGCCGGCCATGGGGGTATCCACGCAAAATTTGCTCGATTCTAGAAGACAACCTGAGGAATGCGAAATCTGGAACTGACTGTCCGATAACCGCCCGCTTTACTCAGCATCGACTTGCCGGCTCTCTGCAGCCCTCATATATTTTCTGGAACCAGATTCCACAATAATAAACAGCGGAGTTCAATCAATGCCTGCCCAACCCCTTCCCGACATCGATTGCGATGTGCTGATCGTCGGCTCCGGTGCGGCCGGACTGGCAACGGCCGTGACGGCGGCATGGCATGGCCTGAAGGTGATAGTGGTGGAAAAAGACCCGGTATTGGGCGGTGCCACCGCCTGGTCCGGCGGCTGGGCCTGGGTACCGTGCAACCCCCTGGCCCGACGAGCCGGTATCGTCGAGGACGTTGAACTGCCACGCACTTACTTGAAACACGAACTGGGCGACCGGTATGACCCGGCAATGATCGATGCCTTCCTCGAGGCCGCTCCGCGCATGGTGGCGTTCTTCGAACAACACACCTCGCTGCAATTTGCCGACGGCAATGCGATCGCCGACATTCATGGCGACACGCCCGGCGCCGGCACCGGTGGGCGTTCGGTGATCGCCGCGCCCTACGACGCGCGCAACGTCGGCAAGCTGCTCAAGCGCCTGCGCAAAACCATGCGCGAAACAGCCTTCATGGGCATGCCGATCATGGCGGGGGCAGACCTCACCGCGTTTCTCAACCTGACCCGCTCGTTGTCGGCGGCCTGGCACGTTACCCGGCGTTTCACTCGCCATCTGTTCGACCTCGCCGTGCATGGCCGGGCGATGCAGCTGGTCAACGGCGTGGCGCTGGTGGCGCGCCTGGCGAAATCCGCTGATGATCTTAGCGTGTTGCTATGGGAGTCGGCACCGGTCACCGAGTTGCTGCACGAGAACAATCAGGTAAAGGGCGCGGTCGTTCGCACCGGCAAAGGTTCGATCCGCATCAAGGCACGCAGGGCGGTGGTGCTCGCGGCCGGCGGTTTCGCCAATGACATCGAACGGCGTAAGGCCTTGTTCCCCCGCACACCGACCGGACACGAACACCTGGCACTGCCGCCCCTCGGCGTGTCCGGCGATGGCCTGCGACTGGGCGAGAGCGTCGGCGCCCGGGTCGACACCAACCAGGCATCGCCTGTGGCCTGGGCACCGGTGTCACGCGTGCCCTATCGCGATGGCAGCAGCGGCCACTTTCCGCACATCATCGAACGCGGCAAGCCGGGGATCATCGGCGTGCTGAGCAATGGCCAGCGCTTCGTCAACGAAGCCAACGGCTACTACGACTATGTGACGGCCATGGTCGCCAGCGCCCCGCCCGGCGAAGAAGTGGCGTCCTGGCTGATCTGCAGCCATGGCTTCCAGCGACGTTATGGCCTGGGTATTTCCCGGCCGTTTCCGGTACCGCTATCGTCCTTTATCCGCAGCGGTTATCTGAAAACCGGCAACACCCTGGAAGAATTGGCCCAAGCCTGCGGCATCGACCCGATCGGCTTGTGCACCACCGTGTCGGACTACAACCGGCACGCCCAAAACGGCCAGGACCCACAGTTCGGCCGCGGATCAACGCCCTACAACCGCAAACAGGGGGATGCGCGCCAACAGCCCAACCCCTGCGTCGCACCCATCGAACAAGGTCCGTTCTATGCCGTGAAAGTCGAACCGGGCTGTTTCGGCACCTTTGCCGGACTCAAGGTCAATCAACACGCCCAGGTCCTCGACGACTCGGGGCAGGCCATCAGCGGCCTGTATGCGGCGGGAGCCGACATGGCCAGCATCATGGGCGGCCACTACCCTGCCGGCGGCATCAACCTGGGGCCGGCGCTGACATTCGGCTACATCGCCGCACGCCATATCGCCGGCATCAGCGCTTATGAAAAGGAGATCGACCATGCAACACATCGTTAACGCACAGGGCTTGAACATGCCCAAGCTCGGCCTCGGCACCTGGCCAATGCTCGGTGAAGAATGCACCCGGGCCGTGGAACAGGCCCTGGCACTGGGTTATCGCCACGTCGATACCGCTGCGGCCTACAACAATGAGGACGCTGTCGGTCAGGCACTGGTGAATAGCCCCACACCCCGTGAACAGATCCACGTCACCAGCAAAGTCTGGTGGGACCAGCTGCAACCCGATGCCATGCGCCATTCCATGGACCGCAGCCTCAAGGCTCTGCACAGCGATTACATTGACCTCTTCATGATCCACTGGCCCAGCACCGATTGGGACTTGCCGCGCACGATCGAAACCCTGGTGTCCTTCAAGGAACAGGGGTTGGCGCGCAACATCGGCGTGGCGAATTTCCCGCTGCCCCTGCTGCGCAAAGTGGTCGAGGAACTGGGCGCACCGCTGTCAGCCATTCAGGTGGAATACCACGTGCTGCTCGGACAAAACGCACTGCTGGACTACGCCCGTCAAAATGACCTGGCACTGACAGCTTATTCGCCGCTGGCACGCAACAAGGTCTCGGATGTTCCGGCTATCCAGCAAATTGCTGCCAGACACGGAGTACTGCCGACCCAGGTCGCACTCAAGTGGCTGCTGGATCAACCGAACGTGGCCGCCATCCCCAAGGCCAGCAGCAAGGCCAACCAAATAGCCAACCTGGAAGCGTTCGCAGTCAACCTGGATGATCAGGATCGTGCGCTGATTGCCGGCTTGTCCAAGCGTGAGAGGCAAGTCAGTCCGGACTTTGCGCCCGTGTGGGACGCGTTCGATCGATAACCGCGAAAAGGCCACTTTTGATGTGCGACACCCGTCGCAATGACTGTGGCTTACCAAACCTTACACATTTCACCCACACGCCTTGGCCAGTGCGGTTATTCATAGACCCGGCGCTACACGCCCCACCCATCTATGAGAGACCGCCAACATGCTATGGAACAAGGCAAGACGCAGCAAAAACGTGAACGACACTCGCCAGGGCAAGGATGCCCGCACACTTACAGGGACAACACTGGCTGCCGGACTGGCCGCCGTCGCCCTGGCCGGCGCAGGACTCTATTCGACACTGGACACGCCAGCGGACGTCATTGCGCCCGCGCCCTCGTACACCCTGAACCACCCCCTCCCTCAACCATCGGTCGAGCCTGAAGAAGATCTGCAGCTGATGTTTGTCCAGTCGGTGCTGGGCGATACCGAAGACACCTGGCAACAACTGTTTGCGCAAATGGGCCGAGACTACCCGCTACCCACCTTGACGCTGTTCGAAAACGGCGTGGTCTCCGGCTGTGGTTTCGCCAGCTCCAGCAGTGGCCCGTTCTATTGCCCGAGCAATCAACAGGTGTATCTCGACCTCGGCTTTTTCAACAAACTGGAGCAGCAGTTTGCAGTGGTCGGTGACTTCGCGCGGGCTTATATCATCGCGCACGAAATCGGGCATCACGTGCAGCTTGAACTGGGACTGTCCGAACCTTTCGAAAAAGCCTTGCTCGAACAACAACCGGTCAGCGGCGATGGCGGACTGGAGGTCCGTGCGGAGTTGCAGGCCGATTGCCTGGCCGGAGTCTGGGCGCACCATGCGCAACAGCGCCTGGACTGGATGGAGCCGGGTGATATCGAAGCCGCCCTGCATGCTGCGGCAGTGTTCGGTGACGACCAACTGCAAGCTTCGCGAAATGCCAAGGTTCGACCGGAGACATTCAGCCACGGTACTTCCCGCCAGCGCGTGAACTGGTTCAAGACAGGATTTGCCTCGGGCCTGCCAGAGACCTGTGACACCTTCACTGCCGATGTCCTGTGATACCCGCCCGTCAATGAAGCCCCTAATGTCGCCGCCTGATAGAACCGCTGCCGCTCCGGGCTGTCTGACGACCGGACTGGCGCCGCTCCTACTCTGCAGCAACACTCATCCCACGGTTCTTTACCCGCAACATCAGAGGATTCCCACATGCTATGGAAAAAAGGCCGACGCAGCGACAACGTGGTCGATGCCCGTGGCGATGATGTCGGCGGCGGTGGCGGCGGGATGCGTTTTGGTGGCGGCAAGGGCCTGAGCCTGACGGCGATCCTGCTGATCGTCGGCATCGGCTGGATCACCGGCCAGGACCCGCTGCAGATCCTCGGACAATTGACCGGGCAGATGAGTGAACAATCGGCGCCGACCACGTCACAGACGCGCAAGGCGCCACCGGCCAATGACGAAGGGGCCGAGTTCGTCCGCTCGATCCTCGGTGATACCGAGGACACCTGGCGGCAGATTTTCCAGCAGGCGGATCGGCAGTACAAGGACCCGACCCTGGTGCTGTTCAGCAACCGGGTCAATTCGGCCTGCGGGCTGGCAACCTCGGCGACCGGCCCCTTCTATTGCCCCGCAGACCAGAAGGTCTATCTGGACATGGGCTTCTTCCAGGAGATGTCCCAACGCTTTGCGGCCGCGGGCGATTTCGCCCAGGCCTACGTGATCGCTCACGAAGTCGGACACCATGTTCAAACCTTGCTCGGCGTTTCGGCGAAGATGCAGGTCGCCCGCCAGCAAGGCCGACAGATGGAAGGCGATGGCGGCTTGCTGGTGCGCCAGGAGCTGCAAGCGGACTGCCTGGCCGGGGTCTGGGCCAACAACGCGCAGAAGCGCCTGAACTGGCTGGAGCCGGGCGACATTGAAGAAGCATTGAACGCGGCGAACGCCATTGGCGACGATCGCTTGCAGCAACAGGGTCAGGGCCGCGTGGTGCCGGACTCGTTTACCCATGGTACGTCAGCGCAACGGGTGCGCTGGTTCAAAACCGGATTCGCCCAGGGCCAGGTTGGCCAGTGCGATACCTTTGCGGCGAAAAATCTGTAGATGAAGAAGTGGTGGTTAGTCGTACTGTTCACATGCGCAACGTCCCAGGCCGCCGAGCACGCGGTCAAGGAACTCAGCCCCGGGCGCCTGCTGTTGAAATCCGGTGAAATCGCGGTGGGCATCAGCCGTGCCCCGGCAAAAATCGAGCGGGTATTGATCATCGTCCATGGTCGCTTGCGCAATGCGCAAACCTATCTGCAGAGTGGTACGCGCGCGGCCGAACTGGCCGGGCAAAGCGCTACGACCCTGGTGATCGCCCCACAGTTTCTCAATGAAACCGACGTTGCGCAGCATCCAGTGGCGGACACCGTCCTGCGCTGGCAGGGCAATGAGTGGATGGCTGGCGGTGAATCCACCGCACCCTTTCGCCTGAGTTCCTACGACGCGCTGGACGAAATCATCGCTCGCCTGGGTGATCGTCAGCAGTTTCCGGATTTGAAGCACATCGTCATTGCCGGTCACTCGGGAGGCGCTCAGGTGGTTCAGCGCTACGCCCTGCTGGGTCACGACAAGTCGGCCCTGGAAGCCGCCGGTGTGCAGCTGCGCTATGTCGTCGCCAACCCCTCTTCCTACACCTATTTCGATGAGCGTCGGCCAGTGGCCTTCAATCATGCAGGCTGTCCGCAATTCAACCGCTGGAAGTACGGGCTGACGGATATACCTGCCTACGCAGAAGGACAAACTGCCGCCCTGCTGCAGGAAAAGTACCTCAAGCGCAACATCGTTTATCTGCTGGGGCAGCAGGACGTCGATCCCAATCATCCAGCCTTGGACAAAAGCTGTGAGGCAAAAGCCCAGGGTCCGAATCGATTGGCCCGCGGGCGCTACTACTTCAATTATCTGAAGCGCCTGCAACCCCAGGGGTTGCAACAGCAACTGATTGAAGTGCCCGGGGTCGGGCATAACGGGGACGGAATGTTTACATCACCGCAAGGACAACAGGCGTTGTTCCCGTAACCGAAAATCCCCTGTAGGGCTGCCGCAGGCTGCGATCTTTTGCTCTCAACAAATCAAGCCAAGAGCATCTGCCGCAAGGCGACACAATCCGCCGCATGCCAATCGGTCAGCTCAGGCCACGGATTATCCGGCAGGTTGACCAACACCGTCCGCGCTCCTGCCGCGCGACCGCAATCAAGGTCAAACCGGTAATCACCGACCATCACCATCTCGCTGGCCGACACCTTCCAGGCTTCGGCCAGCTTCAGCAATCCACCAGGATGGGGCTTGGGTGGCGCTTCATCGCGGCCCAGCACATCCTCCACGGCAAAGCAGTCAGCCAGGCCGATAGCCTCCAGCGTGACATGCGCGAGTTCGCGAGCATTGCGCGTGAGGATCCCCAGGCGATACCCGCGGCCAGCCAATTCACGCACCAGCTCCACCGCCCCCGGTGCCGGTTTCGAGCCCAGCGCCAGATCGCGTTCGTGCTCGAGCAGCCAGGCGTGTTTGGCGCTGGCTTCTTCGGCGGGCAGTGCCGCCAGATGCGTGAGGATGTCGTCTTCAGGCGGGATCGCCAACGCTACGCGAATCGCCGCGAAATCATGCACCGCCACCGTCAGGGTGCCGTCCATGTCGAACACCCAATGGCGCACCTCGGCCAGGCTCATGCCCAATCCTTGCGATGGCGAATCAGGCCTTCCTGAGTGACCGAAGCCACCAGTTGCCCGGCGCGGTTGAACACGCTGCCACGGGTGAAGCCGCGGGAATTGCCGGCCCACGGGCTGTCCATCGCATACAGCAACCAGTCATCGGCGCGCAGGTCGGCGTGGAACCACAGCGCGTGATCGAGGCTGGCAACCTGCATGTCCTTGTGCCAGACCGATTTGCCGTGGGGCAGCATCGAGGTGGTCAGCAGACCGAAGTCCGAAGCGTAGGCCAGCAGATACTTGTGCAAGGCCGGGGAGTCGGCCATGGCGCCGTCGGCGCGAAACCAGACGTATTTGACCGGATCGCTGGCTTTCGGGTTGTAGGGATCTTCCTCGGTGACGGGCCGGAATTCGATCGGTTTCGGGCACAGCAATTTTTCACGCATGTGCTCGGGAATCAGGTGAGCGCGCTGCTGGGTCAGTTCCAGTTCCGATGGCAGGTTTTCCGGCCCGACCACTTGCGGCATTTCGGTCTGGTGCTGGAACCCTTCTTCGTCGTACTGGAACGAGGCGCTGCAAGTGAAGATCGGCTGGCCCTTCTGGATCGCCGTCACCCGCCGCGTGCTGAAACTGCCACCGTCCCGCACCCGGTCAACGGAATACACCACCGGCAACTTGGCATCGCCCGGACGCAGGAAATAGCCATGCATCGAATGCACATGACGCGCCTCCTCAACGGTCTGACTGGCCGCCGACAGCGACTGGCCGAGCACCTGGCCGCCGAACAGCTGACGAAAGCCCAGGTCCTGGCTGCGGCCACGGAACAGGTTTTCTTCGATCGGTTCCAGGCTCAGCAGGTCGACCAGATCATCCAACACTTGGCTCATTCAGACTCTCCTCACACAACGCAAATGCCGCGCAGTCCTGGCTGCGTCGGTCGATTCAATTTCTGGCCGGTGCCAACATGGGGGCCATTGTAAACGTCCGTGGCAGGTTATCCATGCAAGGTTTGCAGCCATTGTTCACGGCTGATGCGGTACAGCACGTGGCGACGCAGGGGATGATCGAGGGCCAGCCTGGGATGATCGAAGTCATCGGCCGGATCGTGATGCATGCCGATCGCCTGCATGACTTTCTGCGACGGCAGGTTGCTGACCGCGGTAAAGGACACGACCTCGTTCAACACCAGGCGATCAAAGCCGCAGCGCAGAGCGGTCCATGCCGCTTCGCTGGCATACCCCAGGCCCCAGTGCTCGCGCGCCAGGCGCCAGCCGATTTCAATGGCGGGAGTGAAAGGCGCGTCGAAACCAACCACGCCCAGACCGGTAAAACCGATGAACTGTCCGGTGTCCTTGCGCTCCAGCGCCCAGAGGCCAAAGCCATGCTCGGCAAAATGCTCGCGAACCCTGTCAATCATCGATGCACTTTCAGATCGGCTCAAGGGCGCCGGAAAATAACGCATGACTTGTGGATCGGCGCACATCGCGGCAAATTCCGCCAAGTCGCCATCATGCCACTGCCGCAACAGCAATCGCGCGCTCGCCAGTTCCAGTATCGGCTCCATCGTCCCCCTCCCCCAATTCCATGCTGCCAGTCTACAACGCTGGTAGGATCCTTCACTCATTCCGAAACGAAATCATCATGCCGCTGCCGCTGATCTACCACGAAGACTACAGTCCCGAGTTCCCGGCGGATCACCGCTTCCCCATGGACAAGTTTCGCCTGCTGCGCGATCACCTGGTGGACAGCGGCCTGACTCGCGACGCCGACCTGCTGCGCCCACAGTTGTGCCCGCCGCAGATTCTCGCGCTCGCCCATGACCCTTCGTATATCGAGCGCTACATGAGCGGCGATTTGTCCCGCGAGGACCAGCGACGCCTCGGCCTGCCGTGGAGCGAAGCCCTGGCCCGGCGCACGGTGCGGGCGGTGGGCGGTTCGCTGCTGGCGGCGGAGCAGGCGCTGGAGCATGGCCTGGCCTGCCACCTGGCAGGCGGCACGCACCATGCGCATTACGATTTCCCCGCCGGTTTCTGCATCTTCAATGACCTGGCGGTGATCAGCCATTTCCTGCTGGAGAGTGGTCGGGTGAACAGGGTGCTGATCTTCGACTGCGATGTGCATCAGGGCGACGGGACTGCACGTATCCTGCACAACACGCCGGAAGCCGTGACCGTTTCCCTGCACTGCGAGAAGAACTTTCCTGCACGCAAAGCCGAAAGTGACTGGGACATCCCGCTCCCCAACGGCATGGGCGATGCCGATTACCTGAAGGTGGTGGACGATGCGCTCAACTACCTCTTGCCCCTCTATCAGCCGGACCTGGTGCTGTACGACGCGGGTGTCGATGTGCACAAGGACGACGCGCTCGGTTACCTGAAGCTGACAGACGAAGGCGTCGCCGCCCGCGATGAAGCCGTCATGCGCCATTGCCTGGGTCGGGACATTCCCGTTGTCGGCGTGATTGGCGGCGGCTACAGCAAGGACCGCCAGGCCCTCGCCCGCCGTCACGGCATCCTCCATCACAGCGCCCAACGGGTCTGGCAGTCATCAGGCTGTCACTGAGTTGTGGATGCTTTACCCACAATGCCTGTGGAACTGCCTGTGGATAACCTGAGTGAAAGGGACTGCAGCCCATGCCACCTGCAGGCTACAGAGAAGTGATTATTTTTTAACCAGCCACTGAATAGACCTCTGAACCCTGTAGGAGCGAGCTTGCTCGCGATGGACTCAAGGGCACCGCATAAATTCAGGATGAGCGCGTCATCGTTAACGTCCATCGCGAGCAAGCTCGCTCCTACAGGGGATGGGGCTGCTAGAATGCCCGCCCTCTTCCGCAGAACCGCAGCGCACGCCATGACCCAGCACTCCGCCTCCTCCCCTTCATCTGTCGCCATCATCGGCGGCGGCCCCGCCGGTCTGATGGCGGCTGAAGTCTTGAGCCAGGCCGGGATTAAAGTCGACCTGTACGACGGCATGCCTTCAGTGGGGCGAAAATTCCTCCTGGCCGGCGTTGGCGGCATGAACATCACCCACTCCGAGGCCTACCCGGCGTTCCTTTCGCGTTACGCCGAACGGGCACCGCAGATTGCTCCGCTGTTGCGCGCCTTCGGTGCCGATGCGTTATGCCAGTGGATACATGGCCTGGGCATCGACACCTTTGTCGGCAGTTCCGGGCGGGTCTTTCCCACCGACATGAAGGCCGCGCCCCTGCTGCGCGCCTGGCTCAAGCGCCTGCGCGACAGTGGCGTGGTTATCCACACCCGCCATCGATGGCTCGGCTGGAATGCCGATGGCAGCCTGAAAGTGTCGAGCCCCGAAGGTGAAAAAACCTTAACGCCTGATGCAACGTTGCTGGCCCTCGGCGGCGGCAGTTGGTCACGCCTGGGTTCGGACGGCGCATGGATGCTGCCACTGGAGCAACAGGGTGTAGGACTCGCCCCACTGCAACCGAGTAATTGCGGTTTCGAGGTGCAGGCCTGGAGCGATTTGATGATCAGCAAATTCGCCGGCGCACCGCTGAAAAACATTGCCATCGGCCTCAACGACGACGTGCCGAGGCTCGGTGAATGTGTGATTACCGCCATGGGGATTGAAGGCAGCTTGATCTACGCCTTGTCGGCACCGATCCGTGAAGCCATCAACCAGTACGGTTCGGCGACCGTTCATCTCGATCTTCTGCCCGGACGACCTGTGGATAAAGTCCAGGCTGCCTTGAGCAAGCCACGGGGATCACGCTCGATGGCCAAGCATCTGCATAGCCAGTTGGGTATCGATGGGGTGAAAGCGGCACTGTTGCGAGAGCTGACATCTGCCGACACCTTTACCGACATGGCATTGCTGGCCAAGGCGATCAAGGCGTTGCCGATGACACTGGTGAAAACCCGACCGCTGGATGAGGCCATCAGCAGTGCCGGCGGTGTGTTGTTCGAGGCGATGGATGAGCGGTTGATGCTCAAGCAAATGCCTGGGGTGTTTTGCGCCGGGGAAATGCTCGATTGGGAAGCGCCAACGGGTGGCTATCTGCTGACCGCGTGTTTCGCCAGTGGGCGTGCAGCGGGGTTGGGGATGGTGGAGTGGTTACAGCGCAAGGGCTGAAGACCGCGGCGCCGCCATCGCCAGCAGGCTAGCTCCCACATTGATCTTCTGTGAACACAATATTTGTGTACGACACAGGTCCACTGTGGGAGCCAGCCTGCTGGCGATGACGGCCTAACAGACGCCGCCGCTAATCAAGGTTTGCGCTTACGCGGCCCAGTGTTGAACACCGGCACTTTGCGCACAGGCTTTATCGAAGGCTCCGCCGGCGCAACCTCTCCGCTGTCCACCCACTTGCCCAGATTGCGCTTGCCGCCACCACCCGAAGCCTTGGGCTTCTTCGGTTTCTTCGGCTTCTTGACCACCTGGCCGCTGGCATCGGTGTCCGGCACGCGATGCTCAGGCTCGAAGTCCGGCTCGTTCTGACGCTTGAGCGTCTGGCGGGTCAACATCTCGATGGCCGACAGCAGATTCACTTCATCGGCGCACACCAGGGAAATCGCCTCGCCGGTCGCCCCCGCGCGCCCGGTACGACCGATGCGGTGGATGTAATCCTCGGCCACGATCGGCAAGTCGAAGTTGACCACCAGTGGCAAGTCTTCAATATCCAGGCCCCGGGCCGCGACGTCGGTGGCAACGAGGATCTGCACTTCGCTGAGCTTGAAGCGGTCCAGCGCGCGCTGACGGGTCGCCTGGGGCTTGTCACCGTGAATGCCGTCGGCGTTGATGCCCAGGCCCTGGAGTTTTTCCACCAGCGCGTCCACGCCGTTGCGGGTCTTGGCGAACACCAGCACCTGCTTCCACTTGCCCTTGCGCATCAGGTGCACGAACAGCTCCGGCTTGCGCTTCTTGTCCACCGTCACGATCCACTGCTTGACCGTATTGGCGGCGACGTTGCGCGGGCTGACTTCGATGCTCAGCGGATCATTGAGCATTTGCCCGGCCAGCAGGCGGATGTCGTCAGAGAAGGTGGCGGAGAACAGCAGGGTCTGGCGCTTCTTCGGCAACGCCTTGTAGATATTCGCCAGTTCCTCGGAGAAACCCAGGTCGAGCATGCGATCGGCTTCGTCCAGCACCAGGGTTTGCAGCTGATTGAACTTCAGTGCGTTCTGGCGGAACAGGTCGAGCAGACGGCCCGGGGTCGCCACCAGCAGGTCGACGCCGCTACGCAGCTTCATCATTTGCGGGTTGATACTGACGCCGCCATACACCGCGTAGGTGCGCAGCGGCAGGTTCTCGGCATATTGGCGCACCGCTTCGTGAACCTGCTCGGCCAGCTCCCGGGTCGGCACCAGAATCAGCGCACGCACCGAGTTGGCGGCGACTTTCGGCCCTTCCATCGCCAGCAACTGCAGAAGCGGCAAGGCGAAACCGGCGGTCTTGCCGGTGCCGGTCTGGGCGGCGGCCATCAGGTCGCGACCGGCCAGCACCGCCGGTATGGCTTGCGCCTGAACCGGCGTCGGAGTCTGGTAGCCGAGCGTCTCAAGGGAGCGCAGCAAGGGTTCGATCAGGCCAAGGGTGGCGAAAGTCATGGGAGTACCGTAGGAAAATTCAGCGCGATTGTGCAGAAGGAGTGTGCAATGCCGCGCAGTTTACCCTAATTCACACGGGATTCTGTCGGCACTGCCTTGACCACTGGCCGTTCCGGTGTGCGGCGCCATTGCGGCAGGCCAATCAGCACCACGGCACTGATGATCACCAACATGGCCAGCGCTTCCTCGATGCCGATGGTTTCGCCGACAAACACGATCCCCAGCAACACGGCCACCGCCGGGTTGACGTAGGCATAACTGGTGGCCGCCGCCGGACGCACATGCTTGAGCAAATACATGTAGGCATTGAAGGCAATGATCGAACCGAACACGGTCAGGTACGCCAGCGCCGCCCAGCCCTCGATGGGCGGCATCTGCTCCAGGTGTTCACCGCTCACGGCGCTACCGATCAGCAACACCACGCCGCCCACCAGCATTTCCACGGCGCTGGCCATGGCGCCTTGAGGCAACGGCAAGTGTTTGCTCCACACCGAGCCGAACGCCCAGGTGGCCGCGGCAAAGATCAGCAACGCCGCACCCAGCGGACTCGATTGCAGGTTGGAGCCCAGGTTGAGCATGGCAATGCCGATCATGCCGAGCGCAATCCCGGCCCATTCGAGACGGGTATTACGCGCGCCCCAGAAATATCCACAGAGCAAGGTGAACAGCGGCACCGTCGCCACGGCCAGCGCGGCGACACCGGACGCCACGCCCGTGTGTTCAGCCAGGCTAACCCCGCCGTTACCGCAAGCCAGCAGCAACACACCGATGATCCCGGCGGCTTTCCATTGCGCCCAGGTCGGGGCCGGCGCTCCGCGCCAGCGCAGGAAGGCATACATCAGCGTCCCGGCGATCACGAAGCGAATCCCCGCCAACAGCAACGGCGGCCAGTACTCCACTCCGATGCGGATCACCAGGTAGGTCGAGCCCCAAATCACGTACAACGCGAAAAAGGCAGCGATTAACGGCAAGGGAAAACGACGTAGACCAGGCATGGGGGGCAGCTCACAGGCAGGACAAGTGAACAGCTATTTTAGAAAGGCTGACACGGGAAAATAAGTTACAAAACCTGTTTAAAGCATCAGTACACTTTTCAAAACACGGAGTTCAGCGCTATAAACCGTGTTTTCGAAAGTCCGTTATTTTCAGGAGTTCGACCGTGGACAAATATGACCGCATGCTGCTCAGCGCCCTGCTGGAAAATGGTCGCGCGTCATATGCCGACCTGGCGCGCAAGGTCAACCTCTCCGCCCCGGCCGTGGCCGAACGCGTGGCCAAACTCGAATCCAGCGGCGTGATCACCGGTTACCAAGCCAAAGTCGACATGGCCAAGCTCGGGCTGCCGATCCAGTGCGTGATCGAATTGCGCCTGAACCAGCATGGCAATCAGAAGGCCTACGACGACCTGATCAAGATCCCGCAGCTGACTGAATGCCACCGGGTGACGGGAGATCCGTGCGTGATCATGCAGGCGGCGGTGGCTTCGATGCCGGAGCTGGAAGAGTTGATCAACCGGATTGCCACGTTTGGTTTCAGCAAGACGTCGATTGTGCTGTCGAGTGCCATCGAAAAGCGTGTGCCGTTGGGGCATATCGAGGGCAACGGTAAACAAGGCTGACATCAACCCATTTCAATGTGGGAGCCAGCCTGCTGGCGATTGCGGTGGATCAGCCAACCAAGAGGTTGAATGACACCCCGTAATCGCCAGCAGGCTGGCTCCCACAAGGGTTACTTGCAGGACTCGGGATCAGCGATAGCGCTTGAGATGCTCACCCACTTTCGCTGCCGGCACTTTCTGCAACTTGCATAGCAAGTCATGGGACAGCTCACTCAACCCGTGCTTTTGCCGCAACTCCCCGGCCAGGTGCGTCAGCAGGTTGGCCGCCATCTCGGCATCGGCCATGGCCCGGTGAGCCTTGCCGGTGTGGGGCAGGTTGGCGAAGGTGGTGAGGGTGCCGAGTTTGTGGTTCGGTGCCGCAGGCATCAGGCGACGCGCCAGCAGGAGCGAGCAGGCAAAGTTCTGCAAGCGCGTGCGTTTGATTCGCCCCAGCTCGAAGTCCCAGAACTTCTGGTCGAATGCCGCGTTGTGCGCCAGCAGTGGCGTGGTGCCGACAAACTCGTTGACCTCGTTCATCACCTGCTCCGCCGCAGGCGCAGTGCGCAACATGGCATTGCTGATACCGGTCAGTTGTTCGATGAAGCCCGGGACGCGGACGCCGGCGTTCATCAGGCTCTGGTAACGCTCGACGATGCGCCCTTGCTCGAGGATCACCACGGCAATTTCCGTGGCCCGGCAGCTGCTGCTCGGAGAGATCCCGGTGGTTTCAAAGTCGATGACTGCTATGCGTTCCAAACCTGTTTCAACTCCGTAAAAATCAATTCTTGAGCAGCAACGCGCCTTCGATCGGCACATAGCGGCTGGCGGCGCGGATCAGCGAGTTGGCCGTGAGGCCCGGCACCCCGTAGGCCACCGCTTGCACCCCGTGTTTGCTGATGATGCGCTCCAGCAGCATGTCGAAATCACCGTCGCCAGAGGCCAGCACCACTTCATCGACATGGTCGGCCGCGTCCATGATGTCGAGGGTGATGCCCACGTCCCAGTCGCCCTTGGCCGAGCCGTCGCTGCGCTGGATATAGGGCTTGAGCTTCACGGTGAAACCGAGGTTGCGCAGGATCTGCTGGAACTGCTGCTGCTTGCTGTCGCCACGATCGATCGCGTAGGCGTAGGCCTCGACGATCTCGCCCTGCTTGCTGATGTCAGCCCACAACGCGGCATAGTTGAAGTGGCAACCATAAGCCTGGCGCACGGTGTAGTAGAGGTTCTGGACATCGGCGAACACTGCGATTTTTTTCACCGGACACCTCATTAACGCGCAGGCAGGATCAGGCACCAGGCCCGAAAAGTCGCCCAGTATGCCAGCCAAGAGGTGAGTTTCGCGAATAATCGGCCCGGAGCGCCGCAGCGCCCCGGACGAATGGCGAATCAGACGAAGGAGTCGTCGTCACCGCCGAAGAACGATGAGCTGTCATCGCTGTAGTCGGCGTCGGCAAAACCGCCCTGGTCGTTGCCGTAGGTATCATTGCCGGCCATGCGCTGGTCATCGCCCCAGCCAGTGTTGCCCTGGTCGTTGACCTGGGCCGGTTCTTCCTTGATGACTTCGACGACTTCCTGCGCTGGCTGGTTGTGGTGGAACAGGCTGCTGATACCTTGTGCCAGCATCACGCCACCCGCCACACCAGCCGCTGTTTTCAGCGCACCGCCGAGAAAGCCGCTGCCCGCCGCTGCTGGGGCCTGTTGCTGGGGTGCATAGCCCTGCTGTGGAGAGGCACCGAAGTTCTGCTGCTGAGGCTGTGCGTTGAACGACGGCCGTGCCGGCTCACGCCAGCCGCCACCACTGGTTGCCGCCGGTTGCGCAGGCGCAGGCTGCGGATCACGGCTGCCGCCACCAAAGATGCTCGACAAAAAGCCACCGCTGCTCGGCGCCGGAGCGGATGTTTGCGCCTTGGCCTGTTGCAGTTCGGCCTGCAATTGCTGGATTTGCGCCGTCAGTTGTTTGTTCTGTCCGTCGAGGCTCTTGATCGCCGCCTCTTGCACCAGGATCGCCTGGGTCATGAAATAACCTGCCGCCGGTTGGCGCACCAGGTGTTCCTTGATCCGCGCCTCGGCCTGGGCGTCGCGCGGGGCTGAGTCCGTCTCGGCCTGTTGCAGCCGGGAAAACAGTCCATCGATCAGGGTTTGTTCTTCGCTGTTCATGGCGACCTCGTAGATTGCCGGGAAAATCGTTGCCTTCACCCACAAAGGATAAGGTGCCCGACCTTAATGGAGGCTGAAACAAGTTGTTTCAATGACCTTTACCGAACGTTTACGTTTGCGCCCTCCCGCGCTTCATCGGTTAAAGTGGGCCACTGCTTTCAACCAGCGATACCAACTGATGAATCCGTTCGATGTACTGCGTGACTCCTTGTATTTCTTCAAACGCAATCTGCGCCAGATCGTGCAGCTGTGCCTGCCGTTGGTGATCATCGAGGCCCTGTTGCAACAAGTGGTCGACCGCTCCACCGAGCCGGACAGTTTTCCGGGCATCAGTGTGATCGTCGGCTTGCTGGTCTATCCGCTGTACACCGCCGCCCTGATCCTGTTCCTCGACGCCCGCAGCCGTGGCGAATCGCCAAGCAATCGCGAGCTGCTGTCGAGGTCCGCTTATCTGTGGCCGCGTTTCGCCCTGCTGACCGCCCTGAACACCCTGCTGATCCTGCTCGGCCTGTCGCTGTACTTCCTGCCGGGCATCTGGCTGATGGTGACCCTGGCCTTCGGCGAGTACCTGCTGGTGCTGCGCGGCCTGGCGCCCTTGCAGGCCATGAAGGAAAGCCTGCGCCTGACCCGCGGCCATTTCATGCGCATCCTGGTGTGCATCCTGTGTGTGATGGGGCCCTTGTGGCTGCTCAAGGGCGCCACATTGGCAGCGTACCCCGAGCCGCAGAACCCGGTGATCTCGCTGCTGATCGACAGCGCCCACAGCTTCCTGCAGCTGTTCACCAGCGTGGTGCTGTTCCGCCTGTTCATGCTGATCAGCGAGGTGCCGGAAAAAATCGATGGGCCACGTTGACCGTGGGCGACCGCCCGTCAGTCGGGTATGCTCGGGGTCAACTTCCGTAACGCGATAAGCCGAGCCATGACCCGACTGCTGCGCTACACCTTGCTGGGATTGTTGATCGTCATCGGCTTGACCGGCGTGGCGGTCTACAGCCTGACCTGGCGCCCCGAGGCCAGGGAAACAGCGCCAGTCAGCTGCACCCAGGCGCCCACCCTCGCACCAACCCTGGCACCGGGCCAGGCACTGAAGGTCATGACCTGGAACGTCCAGTACCTGGCGGGCAAGCGTTACGTGTTCTGGAATGACCTGGCCGCCGGCACCGACGATTCCCCCACGCCGGAAGACATGGCCTTCAGCCTCGATGAAGTGGCGCGCGTGATTCGTGACGAGCAACCGGACGTCGTGCTGCTGCAGGAACTCGATGACGGCGCCAAGGCCAGCGACTACCAGAACCAGCTCAAACTGTTGCAGGAGCGGCTCGCCGACCTGTACCCCTGCAGTGCCCAGGCCTTCGACTGGAAGGCTGACTTCGTGCCCAACCCGCATATTTTCGGTAGCGTCGGCCGGCAGTTGGCGACCCTGAGCCGCTATCAGATCGAGCACGCCGAGCGCCTGCAATTGCCGATCACTTCGGCCAATCCGATCAGCCGCCAGTTCCAACCGAAAAACGCCTTGCTGGTGACGTACCTGCCCTTGAGCGACGGTGGCCAGCTCGCGGTCCTCAACACCCATCTGGACCGTGCGAGCCAACCTGACGAGACGCTGCAGGCACAGGTCGCGGCCGTGGCCAAGGTCCTCGACAAGTTCGAAAGCCGCGGCACGCCCTGGCTGATCGGTGGCGACTTCAACCTGCTGCCGCTGGGGCAATACCAGCGCCTGCCCGGCGAACAGCGCACCCCCTACTCCGCCGACAGCGCCCTGCATCTGTTGTGGGACAAGTACCCGATGATCCCCACCAACAACGAATCCGGCGGGATCGACCGCGCGCGCTGGCTGACCCATTACCCGAACGATGCCGGGTTGAACGGCCCGGACCGGACCGTCGACTATCTGTTCTACAGCCCGCGGATCAAACGGGTCGAGGCGATGGTCCGGCAGGACGACACCCTGCGCATCTCCGATCACCTGCCGGTGATTGCGCGGTTCCTGCTGCCCGCCGCGCCGTAGCTTGCCGCGTCATTGCTTGCGCGGCTTGATCCGTGCCGTGGCTTCGGCCACCAGCGGGTCGTCCGGCCAGTAATGTTTCGGGTAGCGTCCCTTCAAGTCTTTTTTCACCTCGGCGTAGGTGCTGCGCCAGAAGTTCGCGAGGTCCTGGGTCACCTGCACCGGCCGCCGCGCCGGGGACAGCAAATGCAGCTTGACCACTTGCCGGCCACCGGCGATGCGCGGGGTTTCGGCCAGGCCGAACAATTCCTGCAAGCGCACCGCCAGGATCGGCGTCTGCTCGCTGTAGTCCAGGCGAATCGATGACCCCGATGGCACACTCAAGTGGTGTGGCGCCAACTCGTCCAGCCGTTGAGGCAGTGGCCATGGCAACAGGTTGTGAACGATGCTCGAGAGGTCGAGATTGGCGAAATGACTGAGCCGCGAGACTTTGCCCAGATACGGCATCAACCAGTGCTCAAGGTTGTTCAGCAGCGCAGCGTCGCTGACATCCGGCCATTCGCTTTCACCCTTGCTGCCCAGGTCCAGCTGGCGCAACAACGCCACCCGTGCCTGCCACTGGCGCAACTCCGGGGTCCACGGCAACAGCTCCAGGCCTTTGCGCCGCACCAGATTCACCAATGCCTGGCTGCGGGCGCTTTCATCGAGGCCGGTGAGCGGTTCGCGGCTGAGAATGAGCTCACCGACCTTGCGTTGGCGCTCGGCCCGCAGCACGCCTTCGCGCTCATCCCAGTCCAGTTGATCGACGCAACGCACCTGTTCGGCCAGTACCGAGTCGAACAACGCCGGATCGAAATCCGCCGCCAGATAGATCCGCTCTTCACGCTGGCCCTGGCGGCTGCCGAGATCGGCGATCACCAGCCACGGCTGCTTCATCAGGCTGTCGGCTTCGGCAAACAGCGCCGCACGACCGTTGGCCAGGCGATACTCGGCACCGCCGGCACGGCGTTGCTGGGCGACGCGGTCGGGATAGGCCAAGGCCAGTAACGCCCCGAGCCAGCGCGGATGGTCGAGGTCGCTGACCGGCTCCGACGCCTTGCCGCGCAGATAACCGCGATACTGCCGCGCCAGTTGCCGGGCGCGTTGTACGCCACCCTGGGTACCCCGGGAGGCGCGCTGTTCGCCGGACAGCAAGGCCAAGCGGCTGTGCAAATCGGCGCCAGCGCCACGCAAGATATCGCGTTCGCCGAGCAATGCCGCGACATCGCACGCCATGTCGGCCAGGCCGAGCGCCTGTCCTCGCAACAACAAGTGCGCGATGCGCGGGTGCGCCGGCAGTTCGGCCATGGCCTGACCGTGACGGGTCAGCGCTTCGCCATCCAACGCGCCCAGACGAACCAGCAAGTCCTGAGCCTGTGCATAAGCGGCGGTCGGTGGCACATCAAGCCAAACCAGCTGCCCCGGCGTCACGCCCCAACGCGCCAGCTGCAGCGCCAGCCCGGCGAGATCCGCCGAGAGTATTTCCGCACTGCCATAAGCCGCCAATTGTTCGTGCTGATCCTGGGACCACAAGCGGTAGCACACCCCCGGTTCCAGTCGCCCTGCCCGGCCCGCACGCTGGGTCGCGCTGGCCTTGGAAATACGCTGGGTGTCGAGGCGGGTCATGCCGCTGCCGGGGTCGAAACGCGGGACCCGCGCCAACCCTGCATCGATCACTACGCGTACGCCGTCGATGGTCAGGCTGGTCTCGGCGATGTTGGTGGCCAGCACCACTTTGCGTTGGCCCGGCGGCGCCGGATCGATCGCCGCCCGTTGCGCGGCGAGGTCCAGTTCTCCATGCAACGGGCAGAGCAGGACCTGAGGGTTATCGCCCAGCGCATCGGCCAGTTGTTGATGCACGCGCCGGATCTCGGCCTGCCCCGGCAGGAACACCAGCACGCTGCCGCTTTCATCGTTCAAGGCTTCGAGGATGGTCTGCACCAGCCGTGGTTCGATGAATTCACCGGCCTGGAACGGCCGACCCCAGCGCATCGCCACCGGGTACATGCGGCCTTCGCTGCGCAGGATCGGCGCGTCGTCCAGCAACCCGGCCAGCCGCTCGCCTTCCAGGGTGGCCGACATCAAGAGGATTTTGAGCGGCTGATCGTCGCGGAACAGTTCGCGGCCATTGAGGCTCAGGGCCAGCGCCAGATCGGCGTCGAGGCTGCGCTCGTGGAACTCGTCGAAGATCAAAAGGCCCACGCCCTCCAGCGCCGGATCGTCCTGCAGACGCCGGGTGAGAATGCCTTCGGTGACCACTTCGATGCGGGTGTTGGGGCCGACCTTGCTGTCGAGCCGAATGCGATAACCCACGGTTTCGCCGACCTTCTCGCCCAGTTCACTGGCCAGGCGCTCCGCCGCTGCCCGCGCGGCCAGACGGCGCGGTTCGAGCATCAGGACGGTCTGCCCGGCCAGCCAAGGCTCGTTGAGCAAGGCCAGGGGCACACGGGTGGTCTTACCGGCGCCGGGCGGTGCTTCGAGCACGGCTTCGTGGCGTGTCGCCAGGGCTTCACGCAGGGCGGGTAAAACTTCATCAATCGGCAAAGAAATCATGCTGGCTCCCAAACAGAGGCGCGAGTATAACGGCGAACTGCCCAGTGTTCGTTGCGGTCCTAATTCATATCGACGACGCTTCGTTTTGAGATTACCCAGGAGATTTCATATGCGTGTTCCCTTTCGCCTGATCGGCGGCGTTCTGGTCGCGACCCTGCTGACCCAACTGACTGCCTGCGGTTCGATCTTCTATCCGGATCGTCGTGGCCAGATCGATGGCAAGATCGACCCGGCCATTGCCGTGCTCGATGCCGTGGGCCTGCTGTTCTACATCATCCCCGGCCTGATCGCGTTTGCCGTGGACTTCGCCACGGGTGCGATCTACTTCGAACCGGGCAAGACGGCCCAGGTCGATCCGGAAAAACTCAAGGACGCCATTGGCGCGGACGGCAAGGTCGATAACCTCAAGTTGCAGTCTATTCTGCAGCGTGAACTGGGCCGCAGCTTGCCGCTGGACGATCCACGCCTGATCCAGTCCAAGGGCAGCGCCCAGCAACTGGCCATGTTCGGCCTGCAACCCGCCGCGTAATCGGGGCACGACAAGGAACATCCGCACCCATGATCTCCAGCGACGAACATGCCCGCCTGCTGCGGCTGGCGACCCGCGCCTCGGTGGCGGTGGCCTGCACGCTGATCGTCGCCAAAGCCATCGCCTGGTGGCTGAGCGGGTCGGTGAGCATGCTCGCCGGGTTGACCGACTCGGCACTCGACGGCGTAACCTCGCTGCTCAACCTGCTGGCGGTGCACTACGCCTTGCGCCCGGCCGATGACGACCATCGTTACGGGCATGGCAAGGCCGAGTCGCTGGCAGGCATGGCCCAGGCGCTGTTCATTGGCGGCAGTGCGGTGTTGATTGCGCTACAGGCAGTGGACCGGCTCAAGCATCCGGAACCGGTGGGTGCACCGTGGATCAGCATCGGCGTGATCGTGTTTTCGCTGGGCCTGACCCTGGCGCTGCTGATGTTGCAGCATCGAGTAGTCAAGGCCACCGGTTCCAACGCCGTGCGCGCCGACTCCCTGCATTACCGTTCGGACATGCTGCTCAATGGCAGCATCCTGGTGGCGCTGGTGCTCGCCGGGTTTGGCTGGCATCGGGTCGACCCCTGGTTCGGCCTGGGGATTGCCGCGTACATCCTCTGGAGCGCGATCACGATTGCCAGGGAAAGTTTTGCCGTGTTGATGGACGAAGAGCTGCCGCCGGATGTCAGCCAGCACATGCTGGAACTGGCCTGCAGTGTGCCGGGGGTGCTAGGCGCCCATGACTTGCGTACGCGGATTTCCGGCAACCAGTGGTTTGTGCAGTTGCACCTGGAGTTGCCGGGGGAGCTGACCCTGTCAGTCGCCCACGGCATCAGCGATCAGGCCGCCGATGCAATTCATGCCGCCTACCCGCGGGCCGAAGTGCTGGTGCACGCGGATCCGATAAAGGCAGTTTCAAGCTCCAAGCTTGAAGCTACAAGATGAAGGCTTAGCGCTGACTTGTAGCTTGTTGCTTGAAGCTTGAAGCTTGTAGCTTGTAGCTTGTAGCTGCTACTGAACCCCATAACCGCGACTGCTCAGGCATCCGCCCTGGGCCTGGCGGTAGGTCTGCACCACCGTCGGGTCCGGTTGATAAGTATCGACCCGCGGGTCAAAACCACTCTGCTCGACCGCCCAGCGGTAGCAATCGTAGCCATCCTGGTTGACCTGCTCCGGTGACTGGCCGCTGGCCGGATAGGCCTCCACATCGTAGCCATTGCCACTCGCCAACGGTTGGCCGGGCGGCTCGACCACCACGTAATCCTGAGTGCTTTCCTGATAGGCGTAATAGGACCCCGCCGCCAGGAACAGCAACGATCCACCGATCCAGACTTCACGGGCGTAATCGGGCAGATACTGGATGCGAATCCCGCGCGGCGGCTGCACCACCACATAACGCGGACCTTGCGGGCGATACCAGTAGCCGCCGGAGTAGTAGTAATCCCGGCCCCCATAGGGCACTCGGTAGTCGCGGTCGGGGAAGCGGTCGATCACGTGCCCCGGACGATATTGCGGGCCGGGGCCCCATCCATTGCCGTGGCCACTGGGGCGACCCTGCCAATGGTTACTGTCATTGGACGGTGCGCCTATGTAGCCATTCCAGTGCTGGTTGGGATCGTTGCGCCGCGGCTCGTCCTGATAGTAACCACGCCGCGGCGGCTGAGTCTGTTGTACCGTGTCCGGTCGAGGCTGGATGGGCAGGTCATTGGCCGGCAGTTGCGGCGGTGGTGGCGGCGAGCGCACCCGGCTGTTGTAATCCGGCGCTGGACGGCTTTGCCCTTGGTTATTGTTGTGCGGATTCTGATTCTGGCCGTTGTCCTGATGCCCGCCGCCCCCGTGTTGTCCACCCTCGGGGCCGCGGTTCTGCGGCTGATCGGCCAACGATTGCGCGCTGACACTGACACATAACAAACCAACACCGGCCAAACGCCAGATGCGCGATCTCATGCTTTTCCTCAATGCGGGTCAGGGCCTGTACGTAAGACTGGAAATGCACAGGCCGGTTCTGCAACAGGTTATCAGTCGCGCAACTTATTTATTGAGGGCGGGCGGCAAATTGCGGCCAAGAAAAAGGGGAGACCCGTCGGCCTCCCCTTGAGAACTTCGTCCGTGCTCGACGCTTTTGACGTCGGCTCACCTCACGCCGTCTTCTGGACAGTGTGCAGCTCGGGGGCCAGCACATCCCCTGTGGGGGTGGCGACCGCGGCGGGCCTGATTCGGCGGGCCGCATTGGACTGTTTGTCCGAGCAGTGATTCTGGTGATAAGAATAGGCCTGGAGCACCGGCAGAGGATTGCGAAGATTGCTGAAATAAACATCACTTGCGCAATTTTTAACCCTGGATAGATAATCTGTCGCAATAGTTATGACAAGGGACCGTTTGATGAGCAAACTCGACCGATACGACCTGAGCATTCTGGCTGAATTGCAGCGTGACGCGCGCATTTCCAACCAGGAGCTGGCCGAACGCATCGGCCTGTCGCCTTCACCCTGCTCTCGGCGGGTCAAGCAACTGGAGGACGATGGCTACATTACCCGCCAGGTGGCCCTGCTCGACCGCAAAATGCTCGGCTTGAGCCTGACGGCGTACGTACTGATCGGCATGGACCGGCACACGCCGGAGCGCTTCGAAAACTTCGAAGCCGCCATCCGCACCTTGCCGCAGGTACTGGAATGCAGCCTGGTGACCGGGATGGATGCCGATTATCAACTCAAGGTGGTGGTGCCGGACATGGACCATTATCAGAAATTGCTGCTGGGGCACCTGACGCGGATTGAGGGGGTGACCAGTGTGCGTTCGAGTTTTGTGTTGAACCAGGTGTTGAATAGCACCGAATTGCCTTTGACTCATCTGCGCAGTTGAGGACGCCTTCGCTGGCAAGCCAGCTCCTACAGGGTTTCATTTGCGCTGGAGATTCATTGTAGGAACTGGCTTGCCAGCGAAGGGGCCAGCACAGGCGACGAATAGCTGCGACACACTGCCGCAGGTCAACTCCCAACCAATGTCCATTGGCGTATACTCCGCGCGCCCTTTCAGCCTCGCCCGCGCGGAGATGTTCAATGGATCCTGCAGTTTTTGAAGAGTGGATGATGACCGGCCTGGTCAGCATCCTGATCATTTTCATGGGTTTCATCGTCTGGGATCTGGCGAAGAAGTCCAAGGCCGGGCGGTTCGGCTCGTTCATCCTGTTTTTCGTGCTGGGGCTTGGCGTGGCGGCATTCGTCATCAAGAGCGTGGTGATCGGCCTGATCGAAACCGGCACTTTATAAGCGCGCCGGCACCTCTTTCCACTGGCCCTGATCGAGCCCCTCGATCGACCAGTCACCGATCCTGACCCGCACCAGCCGCAACGTCGGCAACCCGACCGCCGCGGTCATGCGGCGCACCTGCCGGTTGCGGCCTTCGCGAATCACCAGCTCCAGCCAATGGGTCGGCACGCTTTTACGAAAGCGTACCGGCGGGTTGCGCGGCCACAACTGCGGCTCATCCAGTTGCCGCGCCTCGGCAGGCAGGGTCATGCCATCGTTCAATTCGACACCGTCACGCAAGCGCTGCAACTGCTCGGCGCTCGGCTCGCCTTCGACCTGCACCCAGTAGGTCTTGGCCAGTTTGTGTTTCGGGTCGGCGATGCGCGCCTGCAATTGGCCGTCGTTGGTCAGCAGCAGCAGGCCTTCGCTGTCGCGGTCCAGCCGTCCGGCGGGGTAGATCCCCGGAATGTCGATGTAGTCCTTGAGGGTCGCGCGCCCTTCTGCATCGCTGAATTGCGTCAGCACATCGAATGGTTTGTTGAACAGGATCAACTTGGGCGCGGCCGGCGGCGCCTTGGCGACACGGCGCGGGGCTGTGGGGGATGGCTTTGCGCCAGGGCGGCGGGAAACAGGACGTGGCGGACGGGACATGGCGGACAAACATCTAACGGTCAGGGCTGCCAATGCTAGTAGCCCGACCGTTAAATGACCATCGCCAAATCAGCGGAATGGCGGCTCGTCGAAGCTGCGCAGCTTGCGCGAGTGCAACGAGTTGAGCTCGGTGCGCAGCAGATCCACGGCTTCGATGCCGATTTTCAAGTGCTGGCTGACCGCGCGTTCGTAGAAGGCGTTGGCCGAACCTGGCAACTTGATCTCGCTGTGCAGGGGTTTGTCCGACACGCACAGCAGCGTGCCGTAAGGCACCCGCAAGCGATAACCCTGGGCCGCGATCGTGCCGCTTTCCATGTCCACCGCCACCGCGCGGGACAGGTTGATAAGCGGCCGCTCCTGGGCCCAGCGCAGCTCCCAGTTACGATCGTCGTAAGTCAGTACGGTGCCGGTGCGCAGGCGCTTTTTCAGTTCGTCGCCCTTCTCGCCGGTGATGTTGGCCGCTGCCTGCTGAAGCGCAAGCTGCACTTCGGCCAAGGCCGGAATCGGAATGTTCGGCGGCACCACCCGGTCGAGAATGCCGTCACGGCGCATATAGGCGTGAGCCAGCACGTAGTCGCCAATGGTCTGCGACTGGCGCAGGCCACCACAGTGGCCGATCATCAGCCAGCAATGCGGACGCAGCACCGCCAGGTGGTCAGTGATGTTCTTGGCGTTGGACGGACCGACGCCGATATTGACCAGGGTCACGCCGTGACCGTCAGTGGCGATCAGGTGGTAGGCCGGCATCTGGTAGCGATGCCAGACCACGCCAGCGGCAATCGCCGAGGCTTCGCCGTGATCCATGCTCTTTTCGATGATCACGTTACCCGGCAGCACCATGCGCACGAAGCGCGGGTCGTTGCGCAATTGCTCCAGGCCATGGACGATGAACTGGTCGACGTAACGGTGATAGTTGGTCAGCAGGATCCACGGCTGTACATGCCGCCAGTCGCTGCCGGTGTAATGCACCAGGCGGCGCAGGGAAAAATCCACCCGGGCGGCATCGAACAGCGCCAATGGCAGCGGGTCGGTGTTTTCCCAATCGTACAAACCGTCGGCAATACCGTCGGTCGCCGCCGACAGGTCGGTACTCGGGAACACCCGCGCCAGCACGGCGGCGGTGACACCGGAACCGGCCAACTCATCGCCCTGCTCGACCACGTACGGATAAGGAATGTTCTGCTGGCTGACACCGACCTCTACGGTCACGGTGAAGTCGTGCATCAACGGCACGAGCTGCTCCAGCAGGTATTTACGGAACGCGGCGGGATGGGTGACGGTGACGCTGTAGGTGCCCGGCAACTGGACCTTGGCGTAGGCGCGCGTGGTCTGCGGGACTTCGCCCTGGCAGTGGTAGGTCAGACGCAGTTCGGGATAACGAAACATCGCCCGTTGTTCGGCGTCCGGCTCGACACGATCCTTGAGATAACGCTTGAGCGCCTGGTTCAGCGCGGTGGTTGCACGATTGTGCAAGAGCGCAAGCCGGTCTACAGCTTGCTCGGCGGTTTGAACGACAATAAAAGCTTCGGTCACGATCAGCATCCTGTGTTCTGACTTGCAGGCCTTCATCTTGCCTGTATCGTCGCTTCACGGGAACCCTGTGGGAGCGGGCTTGCTCGCGAAAGCGGTGTCCCTTTCAACATTGATGTTGACTGACAGTCCGCCTTCGCGAGCAAGCCCGCTCCCACAATGGTTTTGTAGTGTTCATGAACCTGAGTTCAGAATCCTTGCGGGGTGGACCGGGCGACTATCGCCTCCACATCCACTCCTCGCGGCAACCCACCGTAAACCCGGCCGCCACCCTTCAAACGACTGGCGATAAACCCGTCACTCACCGCCGCGTTCCCCGCCTCCAGCAACAGCTTGGCCTGTAACCCAAGCGCAATATCCTCGGTCAATTGCCGCGCACGGTACTGAATGTCGCTGGTGTCCTTGAAAGCGCTCTGCAGCTGGCTGATGTGCGCGGCCAGGCGTTTGTCGCCATGACCATCGCCCAACTCGCTGAACAGCGCATCGAGCACACCCGGCTCCTTGGACAGGGCGCGCAGCACATCGAGGCATTGCACGTTGCCGGAGCCTTCCCATGTCGAGTTCACCGGGGCCTCGCGGTAAAGGCGTGGCAGGATGCTGTCTTCGACGTATCCCGCGCCGCCCATGCACTCGGCGGCTTCGTTGATCATGGCCGGCGCGCGTTTGCAGATCCAGTACTTGCCCACCGCCGTCACCAGCCGGGCGAACTTCGCTTCCTGTGCGTTTTCCAGATGATCCAGCGCCTGGCCCATGCGCAGGCTCAAGGCCAGGGCGGCCTCGCTTTCCAGCGCCAGGTCGGCCAGCACGTTCTGCATCAAGGGCTGTTCGCTGAGCAACTTGCCGCCAACGCTGCGGTGGGCGCAATGATGGCTGGCCTGGGTCAGTGCCTGGCGCATCAACGAACTTGAGCCGACCATGCAATCGAAACGGGTCATGGCGACCATCTCGATGATCGTCGGCACGCCGCGCCCCTCTTCACCGACCATCCACGCCAGGGCACCGCGAAACTCCACTTCGCTGGAAGCGTTGGAGCAGTTGCCGAGTTTGTTTTTCAGGCGCTGGATGTAGAACTGATTGCGCGTATCGTCCGGACGATGTCGCGGCAGCAGGAAACAGGTCAGCCCCTTGTCCGTCTGCGCCAGCGTCAGGAAGGCATCGCACATGGGCGCCGAACAGAACCACTTGTGCCCCACCAGTTCGTACGGCTGGCCAGGGCCGCCGGTACCCACCGGATAAGCCTTGGTGGTGTTGGCGCGGACATCGGTGCCGCCTTGCTTCTCGGTCATCGCCATGCCGATGGTGACGCCGGCCTTGTGGGCCATGCCGACATTGCGCGGGTCATACTCGGTGGACAGAATCTTTGGCAGCCATTGATCTGCCAGGTCCGGTTGCAGGCGCATCGCCGGAACACTGGCAAACGTCATGGTCAGCGGGCAGCCACTGCCGGCTTCGGCCTGACTGTGCAAGTACGTCATGGAGGCGCGGGCGACATGGGCACCGTCCTGCGGATGAGCCCAGGGCAACGAAGTCAGGCCATGGCCGACCGCCGTGCGCATCAACTCGTGATAGGCCGGATGAAACTCCACCAGGTCAATTCGATGCCCGTAGCGGTCATGGCTGCTGAACACCGGTTTGTTCTGGTTGGCCAGAAAGCCAGCTTCCATCAATGGTCCGCCGGCCAGCGCTCCGTATGCGTCAATCCGCGATTCGGCCCAACCGGCCCCAAAGCGCCGCGACCATTCCTGAAGAGGCAAGTCGATGCGGTACAGGTTGGCGCCGTCCAGCGTGGGCGGCTGGTTGGTGACTTCGTGGGTTTCGGCGAACTGATGCAGGTTCATGACGGGGCTCCTTTGGTCAGCCAAGGGACTTCAGTTAAGCACCGCCCCTTGGCCGAACAAAGTGTCATATCTGCCTAACTGTCGGCACTTTCGCCCTGCTCAGTACAGAGCACTCGACGATAAAGCGCGGCTTGCAAGTCCTCGAACTTCACCGGTTTGCTCAAATGGTCGATCTGCGCGCCGCTCGGGCAGCGCTCCCGGTCGGTACCCAGGGCGATCATGAACACCGGCAGTTGCGCGCAACCGGGCATTGCCCGGATCTCGCAGCACACGGAAACGCCGTCCAAAGACTGCAACTGACAATCGACCAGCACCGCATCGAACGTTTCACGCTGCAGCAAATCGAGCGCGGCGTGACCGCTGTCAGCCGTGCGCACACGGAATCCGAGCTTGAGCAACATACCGCGCATCACCAAGTGATTGACGTTGCTGTCATCCACCAGCAATACGCTGCAATCCTGGGGCAGGCGCATTTGTGCCAACTGCCGCATCGCGAGTGGCGTGGCAGACCGCTCCGGTGCCGGCAGGTCAAATTCGACGTCAAGCTGAAACCGGCTGCCACGCCCAGGCTCGGAGCGGTGTGTCAGGCGCCCGCCAAGCAGCTCCACTAATTGTCGGCAGATGGCCAGGCCGACACCCAGCCCGCCGTACTCGCGCGTCATCGAACCGTCGAGCTGGAAGAAGCGCTGATACATCGTCGCCTCCCCAAGGTCGGTGAAGCCGATACCGGTGTCGATCACCGCAAAGGACAACGCCAGTCGCTCGGGGTTGAGCGTTTTCCCCGTGACCCGCAGCGCCAGTCCGCCGACCCGGGTGAACTTGATGGCGTTATCCAGCAGGCACTCCAGGCATTGCGCCAACTTGGCGCTGTCGCCGTGCAGGCGATCCGGCACACCCGGTGCCACGTCGACCTTGAAGTCCAGCGATTTGCTCGAGGCATTGCCGTCGAACTGTGCGCGCAAGGCCTCGACCACGGCGCGCAAACTGAAGGTGGACGGGGTCGCCTGGAGCTTGCCCGCCTGCAACTCGGTGAGGGTGAGAATGCCATTGACCATACGCATCATGTCCCGCGCCGACCCCGCGGCCGTTTGCTGATATTGCTCCAGCTCAGGATCCATCTCGACGGTCTGCATCAGCTCCAGCGACCCGATCACGCCATTCATGGGTGTGCGCAACTCGTGGGTCAGGGTGGCGAGGAATTCGTCCTTGAGCTTGTTGCTGTGCGCCAGTTGCTGGTTAAGCACCTCAAGCTTTTGCCCCGCCTCGAGCAGGGTTTGCGCCTGCTGCTCGCGCATGGCGTTGATGCGGTCGGCCAGGGCCATGGACAGGAGCGCCACTTCGATGGCCGAGCCAATCTGGCTGGAGTACATGGTCAGGAACACGTTCGGCAGGTAACCCAGCACCATCAAGGTATTGATGATGCCGCCGAGCAGAAACGCCGACCAGGCGATGATGAAATATCGCGCGACCCGCAAGCCACGCAGCCAGGCAAAAATCCCCGCGGCAAAGATCACCACCGTGAAAGTCAGTGCCAGGGTCGTGGCCAGGCGCAACGCCAGGGCGTAGCTGGTCATCAGGGACAACCCGACTACCAACGCGCCGAACGCCACCAACGCCAACAGCAAGCGGTCCATCCAGCGGCTGAGGGTAGCGGTCTGCAGGAAGCTGCGGGCGAACTGGCTGCCGAACAACCCGGCGCAACCGATGAAAAACGGCGTCGAGGCGTTGGCCCACCAGGGATTGTCTGGCCAGAAGTACTGCACGGCGGCGCCGTTCACCGACAGCTGATACAAGCCGAACGAGGCGATGTAGAAGATGTAGTAGAGGTAGCTGGTATCGCGCACGCTGAGGTAGATGAACAGGTTGTAGACCAGCATCCCCAGCAGTACACCGTAGATAAGCCCCAGCACATAGAGGCGCACCGGCTGGTCTTCGAGATACGCCGTGCTGGACCACAGCGTGACCGGCGCCTGGATCGACCCCTGGCTTTGCAGGCGCAGGTACAGGGTTTGCGCCTGGTCAGGGGTAAAATCCACAGTGAACAGGTAGTTGTTCTGGCGGATTTCGCGACTGTCGAACGGCAAGGCATCGCCGGTTTGCCTGGCCAATTCATAGTTTCCGCTTGCATCAGGCAGATACAGGTCGAGGTGATCGAGCGGTGGGTACGCCAATTCCAGCAGCCAGGTCCTTTGCGCAGCCGGGTTGGTCGGGCGGTAATGCAGATCGATTTTCAGCCAGAACACCGAACGCGAGTAACCGGCGTTGAGGGTGGCTTTATCATGCGCCTTGAAGTTGCCGGCCGCGGCCTGCGCACGGACATCCGCGACGGTCAACTGACCACCGACATCTTCAAACACTTGCAGGGTTCGCCCGAGGGGAAGGCTTTGGGTGAGTTCATTGAACTCAACGGCGTTCGCCAAGAGGGGCAAACACAACACAAACATCAGCAAATAGCGCATTCATGCCCCAGCGTGGCCTGTCCGGTCCTGTCAGGAAGCCCCCCATTCCTTTTGAGTAGACGTAAGACCGGTGATACCTGTTATTGGTTTGGATCCACTCTAGCATAGCCGTTGATGGCTAATGAGCACTACCAAAATTTTTCCTACAAAGGCTCTAGCACGGGCGTTCCAGCGAAGATTATTGAGATAGAGCCCGCGCCCCATGTAGGAGCTGCCGAAGGCTGCGATCTTTTGAAGGTCGCGCAGCTGTCTGCGGTTATGCGCACGCACCGAAAAAAGATGTTTGGTGGTAAGCTCGCGCACCATGAATATCTACAGCTCTCGCCCCGTTGTCCTCTGTCTCTCCGGCCACGACCCAAGTGGTGGCGCCGGCTTGCAGGCAGATATCGAAGCCTTGCTCGCCCAGGGTTGCCATGCGGCTCCGGCCGTCACCGCCCTGACCGTGCAGGACACTGTCAATGTCACTGATTTCCGCGTGCTCGACCGTGAGTGGGTGTTGGCCCAGGCCAACGCCGTGCTCAACGATTCCGAAGTCGCGGCCGTCAAGCTCGGCATGCTCGGCTCCCTGGAAATGGTCGACACCGTGGTCGAACTGCTCTCGGCGCACCCGCACTTGCCGGTGGTCTGTGACCCGGTGCTGCGTGCCGGCGGCGGCGGTCGCCTGGGCAAGGACGAAGTCGGCTACGCCATGCGCGAACGCCTGCTGCCGCTCTCGATCATCGCCACCCCCAACCTTCCCGAAGCCCGGATCCTCGCCGAACTGCCGGAAGGCACCGCGGACCAGTGCGCTGAAAAACTCCTGCCGTTCGTCAAACACCTGCTGATCACCGGCGGCCATGGCGACGAAACCGAAATCCACAACCGCCTGTACAGCCGCGATGGCTTGCGCGAAACCTACACCTGCCAACGCCTGCCCGGCAGTTATCACGGTTCGGGTTGCACCCTGGCCAGTGCCCTTGCCGGCCGTCTGGCCCAAGGTGAAAACCTCGCCAGCGCCGTACAGACTGCACTTAACTACACGTGGCGCACCCTGCGCGATGCGGAGCAGTTGGGCAAAGGCCAATTCGTGCCACGCCGCCTGCCTCTGGACTTCTGTTCGTAACGCCATGAGGCCTGCTCGATGAAACTACGTGGCCTGTACGCCATTACCGACAGCCAGTTGCTGGCCGGTAAATTCCTTTCGTACGTGGAGGCGGCGCTGGAAGGCGGCGTCACCCTGCTGCAGTATCGCGACAAGAGCAGCGATGAAGCCCGTCGACTGCGCGAGGCCGAGGCCCTGCGCGATCTGTGCGAACGCTACAAGACCCGATTGATCATCAACGACGACGCCGAGCTCGCCGCACGCCTGAACGTGGGAGTGCATCTGGGCCAGACCGATGGCCCGCTGTCGCCGACCCGCGCCCTGCTCGGCTCCAAAGCCATCATCGGCTCGACTTGCCACGCGCAACTCGAACTGGCCGAGCAAGCTGCCAGGGAGGGCGCCACTTATGTCGCCTTCGGCCGCTTCTTCAATTCCACCACCAAGCCCGGCGCACCGACCTGCAGCCTCGACTTGCTCGACCAGGCCCGCAAGCAGTTGCACCTGCCGATCTGCGCGATCGGCGGCATCACCCTGGACAACGCCGCCCCGCTGGTGGCCCACGGCGTCGATCTGCTGGCGGTGGTGCATGGCCTGTTCGGCGCCCAGAGCACGGCTGAAGTGACCCGCCGCGCCCGCGCCTTCAACGAACTACTAAAAATCTGATTTTGAGAGCCCGATCATGTCTCGTTCCGAAACGCTGTTTGCCAATGCCCAGAAACACATTCCCGGTGGCGTGAACTCGCCGGTTCGCGCGTTCAAGAGCGTTGGCGGCACGCCGTTGTTCTTCAAGCACGCCGAAGGCGCCTACGTCACCGATGAAGACGACAAGCGTTATGTGGATTACGTCGGCTCCTGGGGCCCGATGATCCTCGGCCACAGCCACCCGGACGTGCTGGACGCCGTGCGCAAGCAGCTTGAACACGGCTTGTCCTACGGCGCGCCGACCGAGATGGAAACCCAGATGGCTGATCTGGTCTGCTCGCTCGTACCCTCGATGGAAATGGTGCGCATGGTCAGCTCCGGCACCGAAGCGACCATGAGCGCAATCCGCCTGGCCCGTGGTTTCACCGGTCGCGACAGCATCATCAAGTTCGAAGGCTGCTACCACGGTCACTCCGACAGCCTGCTGGTCAAGGCCGGCTCCGGCGCCCTGACCCAAGGTGTGCCGAGCTCGGCGGGTGTACCGGCGGCGTTCGCCAAACACACCCTGACCCTGCCGTTCAACGACATCGATGCGGTTGAAGCCATGCTCGCCGAAGTCGGCCAGGATGTGGCGTGCATCATCGTCGAGCCGGTCGCCGGCAACATGAATTGCGTGCCACCGGCCCCAGGCTTCCTCGAAGGCCTGCGGACCTTGTGCGACAAGCACGGCGTGGTGCTGATTTTCGACGAAGTGATGACCGGTTTCCGTGTTGCCCTCGGCGGCGCCCAGGCTCACTACGGCGTGACGCCAGACCTGACCACCTTCGGCAAGATCATCGGCGGCGGCATGCCGGTGGGTTGCTTCGGCGGCAAGCGCGAAATCATGTCGCGCATCGCCCCGCTGGGTCCGGTCTATCAAGCCGGTACATTGTCGGGTAACCCGCTGGCGATGGCGGCGGGCCTGACCACCTTGCGCCTGATCAGCCGCCCGGGCTTCCACGACGAACTGACCGACTACACCACTCGCCTGCTCGACGGCTTGCAAGTGCGTGCCGATGCGGCAGGCATTCCCTTCGTGACCACCCAGGCCGGCGGCATGTTCGGCCTGTACTTCAGTGGCGCCGACGACATCGTGACCTTCGATGACGTGATGGCCAGCGACGCAGCCTTGTTCGGCCGTTTCTTCCACCTGATGCTGGAAGGTGGCGTGTACCTGGCGCCAAGCGCATTCGAAGCCGGCTTCACCTCGATCGCCCACGGCGAAGCCGAGTTGAAACTGACCCTGGATGCCGCCGAGCGCGCATTTGCTGCACTGAAGTAACGCCGTAGCGCTGACGCTGGCCATCACCAGCGTCAGCTTTTGCCTACGCTCCTGCCCTTTTTCCTACTCATCTGCTAATAATCCCGAACAAAGTGGGCGATATATTTCCCGCGCAGCAGAAAAACGAGTAAAGACTTTGTAAGGTTGGCCCTGCTTATTTCATAATGCGCGCTTATTGGATCCCCTCGATGGGTCCGCGCGCCCCTCAGAGGTAAGTCGATTCCCATGAACCGCACCGGCCGCGCCCTTTCACTGGGCTGCCTGTTGCTCCTTCAGCCCCTGCTCGCGCTCGCACAAGCAGGCGGTAACTCGTTGTTAATCCCAGCGATGGGTCGCTGCACCCTCAATACCCAGCCGCAAGACCTGGCCCAGGCACTTGCCGCCTGCCAGAAAGCGTCGGATGAAGGGGATGCTCAAGCGCAATACGAGTTGGGTGAGTTCTACTACGACGGTAAAAACGCGCCACGCGATCTCAATAAAGCCTTGAGCTACTTCGAAAAGGCCTCGCTGCAAGGCCACGCCCAGGCCCAATTCAAACTCGGTACCATGTTCTTTCATGGCGAAGGCGTACCGGCCAATAACATTCAGGCGTATATCGTGCTGAAGATGGCCGCGGTCAACGGCGCGGAAGAAGCGCTCGACACCGCCGACGAAGTCGCCGAACAAATGCCCCGCCAGGAACTGGAAGTCGCCACCCAGGTGCTGGGGCAAATTTTCCGTAAATACCTGATGGAATTGCAGAGCGCCGATGGGCGTACGCCGTTCGCGCCGCTTCCCTGATTTCTGTATTGATCTGTCTGACCCCTTCGCGAGCAAGCCCGCTCCCACATTCAATCTCTTCACTGGAGATCCATTGTGGGAGCGGGCTTGCTCGCGAAGGGGGCGACTCGGTCTTGAGGCCTACTTCTCAGGCATCGGCACCGGAAACGGCATCACATTGCCGACCGTGCCGCGGGCTTCGCTGATTTTCGGTGTGCCCAGGCGCTCGACCTCGTCGATGCGCACGATCGAATGCATCGGCACGAAACTGCGCACGACCCCTTCGAACTGGGCCTTGAGCTTCTCTTCGCTCGGGTCGACGACTACCTGTGTGCGCTCGCCAAAGACGAACTCTTCCACTTCCAGGAAGCCCCACAGATCGCTCTGATAGATCTGCTTGGCGTACATTTCGAACACCTGGCCCTGGTTGAGGAAAATCACCTTGTAGATTGGAGCTTCACGTTTGGTCATGGCAGGCGAAACACATCGGGGATAAAAATGAGGGCGCGAACTATAGCATAGCCGCCGGACGCGCAGCGGTAGGAACCTGAGTGCATGTTCCCTATAATGCGCGGTTCTTTGAATCACGTGATGACCCTGTCCATGGCCAAGAAGCTTTACATCGAAACCCACGGTTGCCAGATGAACGAGTACGACAGCTCGCGCATGGTCGATCTGCTGGGCGAACACCAGGCCCTGGAAGTCACCGCGCGCGCTGAAGACGCCGACGTGATTCTGCTCAACACCTGCTCGATCCGCGAGCGCGCCCAGGACCGCGTCTATTCCCAGCTGGGCCGCTGGCGCGAACTGAAGCTGGCCAACCCGGACATGGTGATCGCCGTCGGTGGCTGCGTGGCCAGCCAGGAAGGCGCCGCCATTCGCGATCGCGCGCCGTACGTCGACGTGGTGTTCGGCCCGCAGACGCTGCACCGCCTGCCGGAAATGATCGACGCCGCACGCATCAGCAAGCTGCCGCAAGTCGACGTCTCGTTCCCCGAAATCGAAAAATTCGACCATTTGCCCGAGCCGCGCATCGACGGCCCGAGCGCCTACGTGTCGGTGATGGAAGGTTGCAGCAAATACTGCACGTTCTGCGTGGTGCCCTACACCCGCGGTGAAGAGGTCAGCCGGCCGTTCGACGACGTGATTGCCGAAATCATTCACCTGGCCGAACACGGCGTACGCGAAGTGACGCTGCTCGGGCAGAACGTCAACGGCTATCGCGGCAAGACCCACGACGGTCGCCTGGCGGATCTGGCCGAACTGATCCGCGTGGTCGCCGCGGTCGATGGCATCGACCGCATCCGCTACACCACCTCGCACCCGCTGGAATTCTCCGACAGCCTGATCCAGGCCCACGCCGACGTGCCGGAACTGGTGAAACACCTGCACCTGCCGGTGCAATCGGGCTCGGACCGAATCCTCGCGGCGATGAAACGCAACCACACGGCGCTGGAATACAAATCCAAACTGCGCAAGCTACGCGCCGCCGTGCCGGGAATCTGCATCAGTTCGGACTTCATCGTCGGCTTCCCCGGCGAGACTGAAAAAGACTTCGAACAGACCATGAAGCTGATCCAGGACGTCGGCTTCGACTTCTCCTACTCCTTCGTCTACAGCCAGCGCCCGGGTACACCCGCCGCCGACCTGGCCGATGAGACGCCGGAAGAGCTGAAGAAAGAGCGCCTCAACGCCCTGCAACATCGCCTGAACCAGCAAGGTTTCGAGATCAGCCGACAGATGGTCGGTTCGATTCAGCGGATTCTTGTAACCGATTATTCCAAGAAAGACCCCGGCGAGCTGCAAGGCCGGACCGAGAATAACCGTATCGTCAACTTCCGCTGCGACAATCCGACCCTCATCGGCCAGTTCGCGGACGTGCACATCGACGCCGCACAGCCACACTCGCTGCGGGGCTCGCTGATTCAATAACACCGAAGATCCCTGTGGGAGCGGGCTTGCTCGCGAAGACGGCGTGTCAGTCGACATTAACGGCGCTGACAGACCGCATTCGCGAGCAAGCCCGCTCTCACAGGTACAGCGCCAGAGGCGAGAATCGGGTTGCCTTATTTAAGAGCTTTCGCACCCGCGCCACTGGCGCTATCCTTGAATCATTCCAATTGCCCCAGGGCGGCTAAATACGACCTTGAACGCACCCATCGAACCACATCGTTTCATCCTCGAGCCCTTTGAGGCTCGCCGCTTCGCCAATCTGTGCGGGCAATTCGACGAGCATTTGCGCTTGATCGAACAGCGCCTGACCATCGAGATCCGCAACCGCGGAAACCAGTTCGAGCTGATCGGCGAGCCAAAACACACCACCTCCGCGGAAAATCTCCTGCGCCGCCTGTACCGGGAAACCAAGGGTACCGAGCTGTCACCGGACTTGGTGCACCTGTTCCTGCAGGAATCCGCCGTCGAAGAGCTGGATAACCACTCGCCTGCCGAAGCCTCCGTCGCCCTGCGCACCAAGAAAGGCATGATTCGCCCTCGCGGCTTGAATCAATTGCGCTATGTGAAGGAAATCCTCGGTAACGACATCAACTTCGGCATTGGCCCGGCCGGTACCGGCAAGACCTACCTGGCCGTCGCCTGTGCGGTAGATGCGCTGGAACGCGAGCAGATCCGCCGCATCCTGCTGGTGCGCCCGGCGGTCGAAGCGGGTGAAAAACTCGGCTTCCTGCCGGGTGACCTGTCGCAGAAAATCGACCCGTACCTGCGCCCGCTCTACGACGCGCTGTATGAAATGCTCGGTTTCGAATACGTCGCCAAGCTGATCGAGCGCCAGGTGATCGAAGTCGCGCCACTGGCCTACATGCGTGGCCGGACGCTGAACAACAGCTTCATCATCCTCGACGAAAGCCAGAACACCACGGTCGAACAGATGAAAATGTTCCTGACCCGGATCGGCTTCGGCTCCACGGCCGTCATCACCGGTGACATCACCCAGGTCGACCTGCCTCGCGGCACCAAGTCCGGGCTGCACCATGTGATCGAAGTCTTGAAGGATGTGCCGGGCATCAGCTTCACCCACTTCCAGCCCAAGGACGTTGTGCGCCATCCATTGGTGCAGCGGATTGTCGAAGCCTACGAGCGCTTCGAAACCAAAGCGGCCGATGATGCCGCCGCCAGGGACAGCCGACGCGATGCTTGAGCTTGACCTGCAAATCGCGACCCAAGCGCCCGCCCCCAGCGAAGCCGAGTTCCGCCAATGGTGCGAACTGGCCCTGCGCCAGCGCACCGCAGACTCGGAAATGACCATTCGCCTGGTCGACGAAGCCGAAGGCCGCGAACTGAACAACACCTGGCGGCACAAGGATTACGCCACCAACGTCCTGTCGTTCCCCGCCGATGTGCCGGACGAGTTTCTCGACATCCCGCTGCTGGGCGACCTGGTGATCTGCGTGGCGGTGGTCGAGCGCGAAGCCACCGAGCAGGGCAAGGAACTCAAGGCCCACTGGGCGCACCTGGTGATCCACGGCTGCTTGCATCTGCTTGGTTACGACCATATTGAAGATGACGAAGCCGAAGAGATGGAAGCACTGGAACGAACGTTGCTTGCAGAACTGGGCTATCGCGATCCGTACGCGGACGACGAAATCGAAGTACCCCCTACCGAAACAACAAAGGATTCAGAGTAATCGCTATGAGCGAAGATCGATCGAGCAACGGGCAGAAGTCTTGGCTGGGTAAGCTCACCCAGGCTTTTGCCCACGAGCCGAAGAACCGCCAGGAGCTGCTGGAGCTGCTGCGCGATGCACACCAGAACAAACTGCTGGACAGCGAAGCGCTGGCCATCGTCGAAGGCGCTATCCAGGTGGCCGACCTGCAGGTACGGGACATCATGGTCCCGCGCTCGCAGATGGTCAGCATCAAGGCGACCCAGACACCTCGCGAGTTCCTGCCTGCCGTGGTCGATTCGGCCCACTCCCGCTACCCGGTGATCGGCGAAAGCCACGATGACGTGATGGGCGTGTTGCTGGCCAAGGACTTGCTGCCGTTGATCCTCAGGGAGAACGGCGACAGTTTCAACATCAAGGACCTGCTGCGCCCGGCCACGTTCGTGCCGGAGTCCAAGCGCCTGAACGTACTGCTGCGTGAGTTCCGCGCCAACCACAACCACATGGCCATCGTCATTGACGAATACGGCGGCGTGGCGGGCCTGGTGACCATCGAAGACGTGCTGGAACAGATCGTCGGCGACATCGAAGACGAGCACGACGTCGAAGAAGACAGCTACATCAAGCCACTGCCCAGCGGCGACTTCCTGATCAAGGCCCTGACGCCGATCGAGAACTTCAACGAGTTCTTCGACAGCGAATTTTCCGACGACGAATTCGACACCGTGGGCGGCCTGGTGATGAGCGCGTTCGGGCACTTGCCAAAACGCAACGAAATCACTGAAATCGGCGCCTATCGCTTCCGCATCCTGAACGCCGACAGTCGGCGGATTCACTTGCTGCGACTGACACCTATCGCCCGGTAAAACCTAAGGATTGAAATGCGCTGGACAACCCGCCCCGGCTGGCCCGGTAACCTGCTGGCCGTGGCGGCCGGTGCAATCACCACCCTGGCCCTGGCGCCGTTCGATATCTGGCCACTGGCACTGCTGGCGGTCGGGCTGTTCTATGCCGGCTTGCGCGAACTGAATCCACGCCAGGCCCTGGGGCGTGGCTGGTGTTTCGGCTTCGGCCTGTTTGGCGCCGGCACCAGTTGGATCTACTACAGCATTCATCACTTCGGTGGCGCGTCGGTGCTGCTGGCCGGCTTCCTGATGCTGATCTTCACGGCGGCGATTGCCTGGTTCTTCGCCCTGCCCGCCTGGATTTGGGCGCGCTGGTTGCGGCGCAATGAAGCACCACTGGCAGACACCCTGGCCTTCGCGGCGCTGTGGGTCGGCCAGGAAGCGTTTCGTGGCTGGTTCCTGACCGGTTTCCCATGGCTCTACTCTGGCTACAGCCAGCTTGACGGCCCCCTGGCCGGCCTCGCGCCGGTTGGCGGAATGTGGCTGATATCCTTCACCCTGGCCCTGACGGCTGCATTGATCTACAACGCCGTGCGCCTGGTGCGCACGGGACGCAAAGGCTTCATCGCCGTGGGCGTTGTGCTGCTGGCAGGCCCGTGGGTGGCCGGCCTGGCGCTCAAGCACCACGCCTGGACCAGCCCGTCGGGCGCCCCCCTGAGTGTCGCGGCGCTCCAGGGCAACATCGAACAGAGCATGAAGTGGGATCCGGCGCAGCTCAACGCGCAATTGGAGCTGTACCGCGACATGAGCTTCAGTTCGAAACGGGTCGACTTGCTGATCTGGCCGGAAACCGCGGTCCCGGTGCTCAAGGAATCTGCCCAGGGCTACCTGGACATGATGGGGAAATTCGCCGCCGAGCGCGATTCAGCCATGATCACCGGCGTACCGATCCGCGAAGTCGTCCACCAGCAGAAGCGTTTCTACAACGGAATTACCGTGGTGGGCGAAGGCGACGGCACCTACCTCAAACAAAAGCTGGTGCCGTTTGGCGAATACGTGCCGTTGCAGGATGTGCTGCGCGGCTTGATTGCATTCTTCGACCTGCCCATGTCGGACTTTGCCCGCGGCCCTTCCGACCAGGCCATGTTGCAAGCCAAGGGTTACCAGATTGCGCCGTTCATCTGCTACGAAGTGGTGTACCCGGAGTTCGCCGCCGGCCTTGCCGCGCAAAGCGACCTGCTGCTGACCATCAGCAACGACACCTGGTTCGGCACCTCCATCGGCCCGCTGCAGCACTTGCAGATGGCGCAGATGCGCGCGCTCGAGGCGGGCCGCTGGATGATCCGCGCGACCAACAATGGCGTGACCGGCCTGATCAACCCGTTTGGCCAGATCACCACGCAGATCCCGCAGTTCGAACGCGGCATCCTGTACGGCGAAGTGGTGCCAATGCACAACCTCACACCGTACCTGCAATGGCGGTCGTGGCCATTGATCATTGTTTGTGTGCTGTTGTTTGGCTGGGCGTTGATTGCCAGCCGGATGGCCAAGACCGTCTGAAGATTTGTGTCGCCTGCAAAAGATCGCAGCCTGCGGCAGCTCCTACAGGGGATTGCATTCCAATTGTAGGAGCTGCCGAAGGCTGCGATCTTTTGCTTTTCAGCGGTAGAAAAGCCTATAAGCGACCTGCCCCGCCGCCTCATTCAACAACTGCCCGCTGCGCCAGATGGCCTTTAATTCCGGCATCCAGCCGCCCAGCGGCTCGGCGTTGTCCACGCTCAGGAATCCGACTGGTGCCGGCACCACTTCAAACCCGGCCTTCTGGAAACTCCAGACCGCACGCGGCATGTGCCAGGCCTGGGTGACCACCACCACGCGCTTGATGCCCTCAGGCAACAGGACTTCGGCGCTGAATGTCGCGTTTTCCCAGGTGGTTCGGCTTTGCCCTTCCTGCCACCGCACAGCCACGCCAAAATCATCGCGCATTGAGTCAGCCATCATTTTGGCTTCGGTGGGCGGCGAGCCGTAATGCAAGCCACCACTGGTCAGGATCGGCAAGCCCGAGGCCTTTGCCAGGCGAGCGGCATAGCGTTCTCGCTCCAGGGCCATTCCGGTGGGTTGATCACTGCCCCAGGCCAGGTCACCCCGTTCGCGCCCGGCCCCAAGCACCACGATCGCATCGGCACGCTGGGCCAGGGTTGCCCACTCGTCGCGAGGCAAAGGGGCTTCACGCTCAAGGAGCCCGGCGCCCCATTGCACCATCACCGGCAGGCTCATCAACCAGAACCCGCCCACGCCCAGCGCAAAACACCATCCGGCAAGGCGCGGTCTTGAGCGGCGCCACCACCAGGCGAGCACCAGCAACAGGATAAGGACGCCGGGCGGCATCAGAAGGTGTTTCACGAAATAGCGAAAAGGCATCGGGCATCTCCTTAAAGATGCCCGAAGCCTAAGTGGGTTGACGCAATGCGACAATAAATACGGAAGGACTATGCTTCAAAAAACCGTGGAGCATGGCTCTATGCCTTACTTGAACTGCAGGGACCGGACCTTTACCGCGTCTCTGCCAGGTATTTTGTCCTTGAGCCAGATGATCTTGGCCGAACGTGGTGCATCGAGTTGCTTCACTGCTTCAGACAAGCATCCCTGCGTTTCACGCTCACTGCGATCGAGGTACGCCTTGACCAGTGCAAACTCTGCGGGGCTCAAGCCACGCAACTCCAGTTCCAAAGGGCGTTCATCGCGCAGCCGACCAGCTGTTTTGGCTGCATCAAGGGCCATGCCCAAACGATCGATCAGTCTTTCGTACAACTCCGGTTTTGTAGCTTTTTGCCGTGACTCAACCATCCCTCACCTCATTGGAAGATAAGACCTACTCCCCATTTAGAGCTTAGCTTCCATCGACAAACCGGCTGGACGCCGCGACCAACGGCCCTCGCAGCGGTTTTTGCGAGACGCGCGGCAGTAATCAGGGTTTCCCTCGATAGAGTGCGGTCATGTATGCTACGGCGCTTCCTGTAACTCCACTTCCAGCTCCTCTGGACACCGAAACGCCGAATTGGCGCACTCACCGTCCAAGGTCGCATTGAAGAGGATTAGGCCACCCCTATTCAGTTCAAAAGTAGCCATGCACGAACAATATCAGCCCCGTGAAATCGAAGCCGCCGCCCAGTCGTTCTGGGACGAGCAAAAGTCCTTTGAAGTCAGTGAACAGCCAGGCAAGGAGACCTACTACTGCCTGTCGATGTTCCCTTACCCCAGCGGCAAGCTACACATGGGGCACGTGCGCAACTACACCATCGGCGACGTGATCTCCCGCTACCAGCGCATGCTCGGCAAGAACGTCCTGCAACCCATGGGGTGGGACGCCTTCGGCATGCCGGCGGAAAACGCCGCGATGAAGAACAACGTAGCGCCCGCCAAGTGGACCTACGAGAACATCGCCTACATGAAGACCCAGCTGCGCAGCCTGGGCCTGGCGGTGGACTGGTCGCGCGAAGTGACCACCTGCAAGCCCGATTACTACCGCTGGGAACAATGGCTGTTCACTCGCCTGTTCGAAAAAGGTGTGATCTACAAGAAAAGCGGCACCGTGAACTGGGACCCGGTCGACCAGACCGTCCTGGCCAACGAGCAGGTGATCGACGGTCGCGGCTGGCGTTCCGGCGCGCTGATCGAAAAGCGCGAAATCCCGATGTACTACTTCAAGATCACCGCCTACGCGGATGAGCTGCTGGAGAGCCTCGACGAACTGACTGGCTGGCCTGAACAGGTCAAGACCATGCAGCGCAACTGGATCGGCAAATCCCGCGGCATGGAAGTGCAGTTCCCGTACAACGTCGACTCCATCGGCGAAGCCGGTGCACTGAAAGTCTTCACCACCCGTCCGGATACCCTGATGGGCGCGACCTATGTCGCCGTGGCTGCCGAGCATCACCTGGCCGCCCTCGCCGCCAAAAACAACCCGGAGTTGCAAGCGTTCATCGCCGAATGCAAGGGCGGTAGCGTCGCCGAAGCCGACGTCGCCACCCAGGAGAAAAAAGGCCTGCCGACCGGCCTGTTCGTCGAGCACCCTTTGACCGGCGAAAAACTGCCGGTATGGGTCGCCAACTACGTGCTGATGCACTACGGCGACGGCGCGGTGATGGCTGTTCCGGCCCACGACGAACGCGATTTCGAGTTCGCCCACAAGTACAACCTGCCGGTCAAATCCGTGGTGCGCACAAGCGCAGGTGACACCAACCCGGCGCCATGGCAAGACGCCTACGGTGAGTACGGCACGCTGATCAATTCCGGCGAGTTCGACGGCCTGGACTTCGCGGGTGCCTTCGACGCCATCGAAGTGGCGCTGATCAAGAAAGAACTGGGCGCCTCGCGCACCCAGTTCCGCCTGCGCGACTGGGGCATCAGCCGTCAGCGCTACTGGGGCTGCCCGATCCCGATCATCCACTGCAATACTTGCGGTGACGTGCCGGTGCCGGAAGATCAATTGCCTGTCGTGCTGCCGGAAGACGTCGTACCCGATGGCGCCGGTTCGCCACTGGCGCGCATGCCCGAGTTCTACGAGTGCAGCTGCCCGAAATGCGGCCAGCCTGCCAAGCGTGAAACCGACACCATGGACACCTTCGTCGAGTCCTCGTGGTACTACGCCCGCTACGCCTCGCCGCACTATGAAGGTGGCCTGGTAGAGAAATCGGCGGCCGACCACTGGTTGCCGGTGGACCAGTACATCGGCGGTATCGAACACGCGATCCTGCACCTGCTCTACGCGCGCTTCTTCCACAAGCTGATGCGCGACGAAGGCCTGGTGAGCTCCAACGAGCCGTTCAAGAACCTGCTGACCCAGGGCATGGTGATCGCCGAGACTTACTACCGTCGCGAAGCCAACGGTGCCTACACCTGGTTCAACCCGGCGGACGTCGAGCTCGAACGCGACAGCAAGGCCAAGGTCATCAGCGCCAAGCTGATCGCCGACGGTCTGCCGGTGGAAATCGGTGGCACCGAGAAGATGGCCAAGTCGAAGAACAACGGCGTTGACCCACAGTCGATGATCGACCAGTTCGGCGCCGACACCTGCCGTCTGTTCATGATGTTCGCCTCGCCACCTGACATGAGCGCGGAATGGTCCGACTCCGGGGTCGAAGGTTCGCACCGCTTCCTCAAGCGCGTCTGGCGCCTGGCTCAAACGCACGTCACCCAGGGCCTGCCGGGCAAACTGGACGTCGCCAGCCTGAACGACGAGCAGAAAGCCATTCGCCGTTCGATCCACCAGGCCATCAAGCAGGCCAGCCACGACGTCGGCCAGAACCACAAATTCAACACCGCCATCGCCCAGGTGATGACGCTGATGAACGTGCTGGAAAAAGCCGCACAAGGCACCGAACAGGACCGTGCGCTGGTTCAGGAAGGCCTGGAAACCGTGACCCTGCTGCTGGCGCCGATCACCCCGCACATCAGCCACGAGCTGTGGCATCGCCTGGGTCACGCCGACCCGGTGATCGACGCCGCCTGGCCGGTGCTGAACGAAAGCGCCCTGGTGCAGGACAGCCTGACGCTGGTCATCCAGGTCAACGGCAAGCTGCGCGGCCAGATAGAAATGCCCGCCAGCGCCAGTCGCGAAGACGTCGAAGCCGCCGCCCGGGCCAACGAGAACGTGCTGCGTTTCGTCGATGGTCTGACCATTCGCAAAGTGATCGTGGTGCCCGGAAAACTGGTCAACATCGTCGCCAGCTAATTGGATCAGGCGCCTGGCCATGCCAGGCGCCGAATAAAACCTTTCGGGCCGCTTGATTGGCCCACATGGTTTCAAGGGGAGCAACACAATGATCAAACGCAACTTGCTGGTGATAGGCCTCGCAGTCCTGTTGAGCGCCTGTGGCTTCCAGCTACGTGGCACCGGCACCACCGAACTGGCGATCAAGGAACTCGACCTGAGCGCCCGCGACGCCTACGGCGAAACCGTGACACAACTGCGCCAGTCGCTGGTCAGCAGCGGCGTCAACGTCTACACCGGCGCCCCCTACAAACTCATCCTGACTGACCAGCAGGAATCCCAGCGCATCCTCAGCTACGCAGGCGCCGGTCGTACGGGCGAATATCAACTGAGCACGGTGCTCAGCTATGACATTCGCGGCCAGGGCAATCTGCCCCTGCTGAGCGACAAACTCGAAGTGCAGAAGGTGTTCATCCATGACGGCAACAACCTGGTAGGTTCCGACCAGGAAGCCAGCGATGCCCGCAGGGAAATGCGTCGCGAGCTGGTTCAACGCATGATGTTGCGCCTGCAGCAATTCACCCCGGCCCAGCTGGACCAGTTGCAGCAAACGGCGGCAGCCAAGGCCAAGGCGGAAGCCGCGGCGCTGGAAGCAGCGCAGAAGGCTGAAGCGGAAACACCGCGCCAGTCTCCCATCGAACTGCCTCGGCAGTAAGCCTTACGGGGCGCCCCGGCGCCCCGTTTGCCCCCTCTTATGAAGCTCGCCCCTGCCCAACTCGCCAAACACCTGCAAGGCGCCCTCGCGCCGGTCTACGTCGTCAGTGGCGATGACCCCTTGCTGTGCCAGGAAGCCGCCGACGCCATCCGCACGGCCGCGCGCCAACAAGGCTTCGACGAACGCCAGGTGTTCGCCGCCGACGCCAGTTTCGACTGGGGAACCTTGCTGCAAGCCGGCGCCAGCATGTCGCTGTTCGCTGAAAAACGCCTGCTGGAATTGCGCCTGCCTTCCGGAAAACCCGGCGATAAAGGTGCTGCCGCGCTCATTGAGTACTGCTCGCGACCAGCGGAAGACACGCTGCTGTTGATCAGCCTGCCGAAGCTTGATGGCAGCGCGCAGAAAACCAAATGGGGCAAGGCGCTGGTCGAAGGCCAACAGACCCAGTTCGTGCAGATCTGGCCGGTGGATGCCAACCAGTTGCCCAGCTGGATCCGTCAGCGCCTGTCCCAGGCCGGGCTGTCCGCCAGCCAGGACGCCGTCGAGTTGATCGCCGCCCGGGTCGAGGGCAACTTGTTGGCCGCCGCCCAGGAAATCGAAAAGCTCAAGCTGATGGCCGAAGGCGGCCAGATCACCATCGAAACCGTACAGGCCGCGGTGGCCGACAGTGCACGCTTTGACGTTTTCGGCCTGACCGATGCCATTCTCAATGGCGAAGCCGCCCACGCGCTGCGGATGCTCGAAGGGCTTCGCGGTGAAGGCGTCGAGCCCCCGGTGATTCTCTGGGCCCTGGCCCGGGAACTGCGGCTGCTGGCCAACATTTCGTTGCAGTACAGCCAGGGCACGCCACTGGACAAGGCCTTCAGCCAGGCCAGACCGCCGGTCTGGGACAAGCGCAAACCACTGATGAGCAAGGCCCTGCAACGCTATTCGGCGCAACGCTGGGCGCAATTGCTGCTCGAAGCCCAGCGCATTGACGCGCAGATCAAGGGCCAGGCGGCGGGTTCGCCGTGGATGAGCTTGAGTCGCCTGACGTTGTTGATGGCTGGGCAGCGATTGGCGTTGCCTGCTGAATAAAATCAAAAGATCGCAGCCTCAAAAAACACACATGCATTTGCGCTATAGACAGCCGCCCAACTTCGGCCGATGATTTGCCCCGCAAAAACCCCTCACTTGCGAGCGCCCATCATGAGCAAAAAGCCGTCCAAACGCGGCCCCAACAAGGCCAAATCCATCATCGCCCAGCCATTGTTCCGCAGCCGACAGGAACGAGCCGGCAAGGGTAAAGGCAGCTACCGCCGCGAAGCCTTCCAGTCTGACAACTGGGAGGCTTCTTACTTTCTGGCGGCCTGAAAGGCAAGCAACCGCTCAACATGTTAAGGTCTATACCTGATTCGTTTTCCCTGGACCCGTGCATGCCCCTTTGTCTTTCCCGTCGTTGGCAGTTTCGCCAATTGATCGCTGCCTCCAGCCTCATCTTGCTAGTCGCCTGCGCGGAAAAACCCACCGCCGCCGACGCCCAGCCGATTCAGACTCTGCCTGTCGCCACCGCCCCGGCGGTCATTCCACCCGTGGTTCCAACCGGTGAAAATCTCGACATCCAGCCAACCCAGACCTTCGCCGAATGGCAGGCGGGTTTTCGCAAGGACGCCCTGGCCGCCGGCATCCGTGCCGACCTGTTCGACCGCGCCTTCGCCAATGTCAGCGTTGACCCGAGCGTGATCCGCGCCGACCGCAGCCAACCGGAATTCGCAAAACCGGTGTGGGAATACCTCGATGGCGCCCTGTCGCCGCTGCGGGTTCGCAAAGGCCAGGCATTGGTCGAGCAGTACGCCGGCATCCTGCAAAGTATCGAACAGCGCTACGGCGTCGACCGCCAGGCACTGGTCGCGGTATGGGGCATGGAAAGCAACTTCGGCCAGTTCCAGGGCAGCAAGTCGGTGATCAACTCACTGGCCACCCTCGCCTACGAAGGCCGCCGCCCCGGTTTCGCCCACGCGCAATTGATCGCCGCCCTGCAGATCCTCCAGCAAGGCGATATCGAACCCGAGAAAATGCTGGGCTCCTGGGCGGGCGCCATGGGCCAGACCCAGTTCATCCCGACCACCTACAACACCCACGCCGTGGACTTCGATGGCGACGGTCGACGCGATATCTGGGGCAGCGCCACCGACGCCCTGGCGTCGACCGCCCACTACCTGCAAAGCTCCGGCTGGCAAAAAGGCCAGCCGTGGGGCTTTGAAGTGCAGCTGCCGGGCAGTTTCAACTACATCCTCGCCGATGGCTCGATTCGCAAGAGCGTCGCCGAATGGCGGCAACTGGGCGTGGTGCTGCCCAACGGCGGCCAGTTCCCGGCTGGCTCCGAGCAACTGTCCGCGGCGCTACTGTTGCCGGCAGGCTATCGCGGCCCAGCCTTCCTGGTGCTCGACAACTTCCGCGCGATTCTCAAGTACAACAACTCGTCGTCCTACGCCCTGGCGGTGAGCCTGTTGGCTGAGCGCTTCAATGGCGCCGGGTTGATCAGCGGCACCTGGCCCAAGGATGACCTGCCCCTGAGCCGTACCGAGCGGATCGAACTGCAGAACCTGCTGAGTGCGCAGAACTACGACGCGGGCACTGCCGACGGCATCATCGGTGCCAATACCCGCAAGGCGATCCGCAGCGCCCAGCAGTCGTTTGGCTGGCCGGCGGATGGTTATCCGACGCACAAGTTGCTGGAAGGATTGCGTAGCCGCTGAAGGCTTTACCCACTGTTGTAGGAGCGAGCTTGCTCCGGGCGGCGTTCCGACGATGGACTCAAGGGCGCCGCGTTTAGCCAGTAAACACGCGTTATCGTTGACGTCCATCGCGAGCAAGCTCGCTCCTACACGGGGGGGGGGGGGGG
>NZ_JAXDEQ010000029.1:0-72419 GCF_035065025.1 Pseudomonas sp. YuFO8
GGTCCTGATTGGTGCAGGTGAATTCGATGCGATAGGTGAAGGGCTGGCTGAGGTGTTCTTCGCCCTCGAAGGCCAGGACGTCGAAGACGGCGTCTAACCAGCGAATGGCAAATTTGTGGCGAGTGTGGTCGAAAAAGATGCGCGGTGGCGTGCTCATGGTCAGTCCTTCCTGGTCTGCGGGGAGAATTTGCAGGAAGGGTTTTGCGTTCACCCAGGTCCTGATGGATGAAAGCTTTGGTTAAGTTGAATAAGTTGGAAATGGGACGTTTCTGAGAAGGGTGTAGGGCTTTTCTGTATTGGAATACCGGGGTTAAAAGTATCGGACAACCCTGTAGGAGCGAGCTTGCTCGCGATGGTCGTTAACGAAAACTCTGTAAGCCTGACACCCCGCGGCCATCTCGGTTTTTTCGCGAGCGAGCTCGCTCCTACATGAGGGTGGCAGCTGTACGCAGGTGTGGAAGACCAGGCCAATCCACGGGCCCTTGCCTACGCAGCCTTGGGCAGTAACGGCGGGTTATCGCTACCAGTGGTAAACCGGTAAAGGCTCAATCATCCGGCATTTCCGGTGGCTTGGCCGGTTTTGCCGGTTTGCCGTTTTTTGCCGCCTTGGCGGTCCCTTTGGGCGGTGGGGTTTCGGCAACCGGAGGTGGCGTTGGCGCCGCAGCTTCCTTCTCGGCCGCCGGCAAGGCATCGACGGTGTCGAAGATTTTCTTCAGGTCGACCGACCTGGATTCATCCCCCGAGCTTTCGAGTTTCTTCTCGCCGTCCTTGCCCATCAGGATCACTTTGGGCAACGCGCCGGCCCCCAGTTTCAGCGCACGGATCAAGGCCATGGTGTCCTGTTGGCCGAGGTCCTTGCCGTCCAGTTGGCCGGACATGTTCAGCACGCTGTACACCCGGATGTTGCGCTCGGCGACACCCTGCTTGTTGGCCGGATCTTCCAGCGACTTTTTCAGGTTGACCCAGACCGGGTCGACGGTGCTCGAGGCAATCACGATCAGCGGCCGGGCCCTGCCCTTGTCGATATCCAGAGGTGAATCGCCGTCGGCGGCGAACAAGGGGCCGGCAATCGCCAGCAAGGTAGCCAGGGTCAGTGACCTGATGAGCATGCGCATCTCCTTTTGATATCCACGCTCTAATGATTGCGCATCGCGGCGTTCGTTCCGGTGACGCTTGGCAAATGTGTTTCACCTTGCTCCAAGCTTAGGTCAGGGCGGTCATTGCGCAACAGGCTGGGCTAATCTGAAAGCATGAAATAAACCTCATGAGGAGCCGTGCATGAGCGTTCGACTGAACCACACCATCGTCTGGTGCCGCGACAAACAACGGTCGGCCCATTTCCTCGTTGAACTGCTCGGCCTGGCGGCGCCGGAGCCCTTCGGGCCGATGCTGGTCGTCAGGCTCGACAACCAGGTGTCGCTGGACTTCTACGACAACGACCCGCCGATCGCCTCACAGCATTACGCGTTCCTGCTCGGCGACGACGAATTCGATCAGGCCTTCGCCCGCCTGCAAGCAACCGGGCAGCCATGGTGGGCCGATCCGGGCAAGCAGCGGCCGGGTGAGATCAATGACCATGGCGGCGGACGGCGGGTGTATTTCGATGACCCGGACGGGCATCTGCTGGAGATCTTCACCCGCGAATAGCGGGATACTCATCACTGCTGTCCGGCCAGGTCGTCAACACCTGAAAGCCATCTTCAGTGACCGCCACCATATGCTCCCACTGTGCCGAAAGGGAGTGATCCTTGGTGACCACGGTCCAGCCGTCGGCCAGGGTTTTGACGTGGCGCTTGCCCAGGTTCAACATGGGCTCGATGGTGAAAATCATGCCGGCTTTCAACTTCATTCCCTGGCCTGGGTAGCCGTAGTGAAGGATTTGCGGTTCATCGTGATAGATCTTGCCGATACCGTGACCGCAGTATTCGCGCACGACACTGAACCCGTCATCTTCCGCCACCTTCTGGATGGCATGCCCAATGTCACCCAGCGTAGCGCCGGGGCGGACCATGCGGATACCGGCGCACATGGCGTCATAGGTCGTCTTGACCAGGCGTCGTGCCTGCGGGCTGGGTTCGCCCACGAAGTACATGCGGCTGGTGTCGCCGTACCAACCGTCCTTGATCACGGCAATGTCGATGTTCAGGATGTCGCCATCCTTCAAGACCCGGTTCGAAGGGATGCCATGGCAGACCACTTCGTTGACGGAGGCGCATACGGTCTTGGGAAAGCCGTGGTAGCCGACATTGCCTGGAATGGCTTTCTGCACATTGACGATATGGTCGTGACAGAGCCTATCGAGTTCGTCGGTGGTGACCCCTGCTTGCACATGGGGCGTGATCATCGCCAGCACTTCGGCCGCCAGCGTGGCCGCCGCGCGCGACTGGGCTATTTCTGCCGGGGTATTGAGCTTGATATTGGCCTTCATTGCTTGCCCCTGGACGTTGCATGAACCGGCGAGGCTTGGGAAACATCCGCGATCGCACAGAGCTGTTTTACATCAAGGCCACCGGCCAGTTCGGCACGAATGAGCAGGCGGCAGATGTCGCTGTGATTCAATTCTGGATGTAGCTCGGCCAGCATCCCGATGCGCATCCAGTGTTCGGCTTGCGCATTGATCGAGCGACTCAGCGCATCGCTGGCGACGCGCAGGTTCTCATGCATGTCTTCTGAAATCTTGACGATACCCATCTACTTGCCCGATACGAAATATATATGAAACATATACTAATCGTTTCAGGTGCTGGAGCGCAATTTCTGGCACTGGGTTCAACCAGAAGAATACTCAACCCTGCATCAGGACGGCGCCTGGCGGAACCCGCTTGCGCAGCTTCTTGCAACTCCCGGGCGGGGGCTGTTGCCCCGGCGGGCGATCGGCGAACCAGATGCGGCATTGGCCTGGGGGCGGCCAATGGCCGCGGGGAATCGTTATCTCATCGGACGCGGGCTCTGGCTCCAGCGCAGCCACCTTGAATTGTCCTGCGCTCTGTGGCCCGGCAGTCGCCGCGGTCACTTGCGCTTCGCGCGCCTTCTGTACGGCAACCGGATTCTCCTGCGCCTTGGGCGGGATACCCGAAGCCTGGGCCTGCTGCGCCGCCTGGATCAACTGGAGATTGCGGTTGCGTAACGCCTCGTTGCCTGTAATCCGCATGTTCGAGCGCAACGCCAGGGTTTGCGCCTGCTGGTATTGCCCCTGCTGCAGGCGCAGCACGCCGAGGTAATGCAGGGTCGCGGGATTGTTCGGCTGGATATGCAGGGCACGCTCCAGCGTGGCGGCGGCCTGGTCCAGCTGGCCACTTTCATACTGGCGCGAGGCGGTTTCGATCAGGGCGGTTGAGGCACTATTGCTTTGCGCGGGCGTTTTTCGCTCGGCAGCCACCGGGCCAAACGACGCGACGGCGCAAAACGCCAGGAGGAAGCTGGGCAGGAAACGCTTGGTTGGCATCAGGGGGCAGACTCGGCTGATCTCGGAGGGCACCGCCATGAAAGCAGGCCACCAGCACTGCTCGGAATCTCCGATACAGGGCCCCTACTGACCTGGCCTGCACCCTGAAGTTCCCGTTGCCACGGCCACTTCAGCCCACGTTCGACCTCTGCCAGTCGAACCGACAGGACCTGCTCCCGCACACATCATTAAATTTTCATCTTCAGGAAAATCAACTATACCCAATTGGGCAATCAGTATTGATCCCGGCCCCAAGCACCCGTGCAGTCGCTGGTCCCCGGTCACTCAACGTCAGGACAGACCACGAGACTCTGGTTATGAATGGTTTGAAAGTCGCAGCAGGCGATACCGTTCTGGATTGCTTCCATACTTCCCGCCCGATTGTTGCCCTGGATCAAACCGACTTCACCGATGTTGCCGCCGCGGTACTGACCGTCGACGATGTCATGGGTGGCGCGCTCGATGCCATTCAACGAACAGGTTTCGACATCCCCCTATTCCTGGTGGTCCCTCGCGGCGGTGCCGGCAACCGTGCACTCGATGTCTACAAGCGCCTGCACGAGGTCATCCTGCTGGTCAACGGAGTGTTTGACCTCTCCAGCTACAACGCCGAGTACTACGGCAATCAGCTGGAAACAGCCGCCAAGGCCTATGAAGAAAACCTGTTGCCGCCCTTCTTCGACGTCCTCAAGCACTACACCGAAGCAGCCAATGCGACCTTCGCCTGCCCCGGCCACCAGGGCGGACAATTCTTTCGAAAGCACCCCGCCGGCCGCCAGTTCTTCGATTTCTTCGGCGAAACCCTGTTCCGCGCCGACATGTGCAACGCCGACGTCAAGCTCGGCGACCTACTGATCCACGAAGGCCCGGCCCTGCTGGCGCAAAAGCATGCCGCCACAGTGTTCAACGCGGACAAGACCTACTTCGTGCTCAACGGCACCTCGGCGTCGAACAAGGTGGTCACCAATGCGTTGCTGACGCCTGGCGACCTGGTGCTGTTCGACCGCAACAACCACAAGTCCAACCACCAGGGGGCATTGATCCAGGCCGGTGCCACGCCGTTGTACCTGGAAACCGCGCGCAACCCCTACGGCTTCATCGGCGGCATCGATGCCCATTGCTTTGAAGAAGACTACCTGCGCGAGCTGATCAAGGAAGTCGCCCCGGACAAGGCCCAGCTACCGCGACCGTTTCGCCTGGCGATCATCCAGTTGGGCACCTATGACGGCACCATCTACAACGCGCGCCAGGTGGTCGACCGCATCGGCAAGCTGTGCGATTACATCCTGTTCGACTCGGCGTGGGTGGGCTACGAGCAGTTCATCCCGATGATGAAGGATTGCTCGCCGATGCTGCTGGACCTTGGCGAAGACGACCCGGGCATCTTCGTCACGCAATCGGTGCACAAGCAACAGGCCGGCTTCTCCCAGGCCTCGCAGATCCACAAGAAGGACCGCCACATCAAGGGCCAGGCGCGCTACTGCAATCATGCGCGGTTGAACAACGCGTTCATGGCCCAGGCCTCCACCAGCCCGTTCTACCCGCTGTTCGCCTCGCTGGATGTGAATGCGCGCATCCACGCTGGCCGCAGTGGCTTGCGCCTGTGGGAAGACTGCGTGAAGTTCGGCATCAATGCACGCAAGCTGATCCTGGAAGCCTGCACGCTGGTGCGCCCCTTCGTGCCGGAAACCATCGACGGTCGCCCCTGGCAGGACCACCCCACCGACGCCATCGCCAGCGACCTGCGCTTTTTCGAGTTTCACCCCAAGGATCGCTGGCACGCCTTCCCCGGCTATGCCGACAAGCAATACTTCATCGACCCCTGCAAGCTGCTGTTCACCACCCCCGGGATCGACCCGATTGATGGCAGCTACACCGACTTCGGCATCCACGCCGGCATCCTGGCCAACTTCCTGCGCCAGAACGGCATCGTCCCGGAGAAGTGCGACCTCAACTCGATCCTGTTCCTGCTCACGCCCGCCGAAGACTGGGCGAAGATGAGCCATCTGGCCGCGCAACTGGCGCGCTTCGAGCAGTTCCTCAGCGATGACGCGCCCATGAGCCGGGTGCTGCCGGCCATCTACGCCAGGTTCGAGGACCGCTACCGCAACTACAGCATCCGCCAGCTCTGCCAGGAAATGCACGACCTCTACCGCAGCCATAACGTGCAGCAACTGCAGAAGGACATGTTCCGTAAGGAACACTTCCCGAAAAAGGCGATGAATCCGCAACAGGCGCAGATCGAATACATCCGCGGCAATGTCGAGCTCGTCGCGTTGGCCGATGCGGACGGTCGTATTGCGGCCGAAGGGGCACTGCCCTACCCGCCCGGTGTGCTGTGCGTGGTGCCGGGTGAAATCTGGGGTGGTGCGGTGCTCAAGTATTTCCTCGCGCTGGAAGACGGCATCAACGCCTTGCCCGGCTTCACGCCGGAACTGCAAGGCGTGTACCTGAAAGAACAAGGCGGCCGCATTCGCGCTTATGGATACGTGCTCAAGACCTGATCCTCGCCCCATTCAAAGAGCAGCGTTTCCTGCGACTTACAGCAAGGAGTGTGCGATGGCAGATTCAAGCAAGAAAATGGGCCTGATGGGGCTCACCACCCTGGTAACGGTCAACATGATGGGCTCAGGCATCATCATGCTCCCCACCAACATGGCCCAACTGGGTGCCGTCTCGCTGTTGTCGTGGATTTTCACGGCGATCGGCTCGATGGCCATTGCCTACTGCTTCGCCCAGTGCGGGGTGTTCTGCGCGCGTTCCGGCGGCTTGTCCGCCTACACCGAAGAAGCCCATGCGAAGTCGGGGTTCTTCCTATGCTCGTACCTGTACTTCCTGTCCCTGGCGATCGCCAACGTCGCCGTTGCCATCTCGGCAGTGGGCTACATGAGCGCCTTCCTGCCCTGGCTGAGCACGGGAGCCATCCCGCTGTTCGTCGGCACGGTCGGGCTGATCTGGATTACCATCATCGCCAACTTCGGTGGCCCGAGCATCACCGGCAAGATCGGCGCGATCACCGTGTGGGGCGTGATCATTCCGGTGGCGGGCCTGTGCATCATCGGCTGGTTCTGGTTCGATGCCAACGTGCTGGAAGCCGCCTGGAACCCCAACAACCTGGCGATCTCCGACGCCATCGGCAAGGCCATCCCCCTGACCCTGTGGGCCTTCCTCGGCATGGAATCGGCGGCCCAGGCCACCGATGCGGTGGAAAACCCCAAGCGCAACGTACCGCTGGCCTGCCTGTTCGGCACCCTCGGTGCAGCCACGGTCTATGTGCTGTCGACCACCGTCATCCAGGGCATCATTCCCAACGCCGAACTGGCCAACTCCTCGGCACCGTTCGCGCTGGTCTACGCCAAGATGTTCAGCCCGCTGGTGGGTAACATCGTCATGGCCCTGGCGGTCATGGCGTGCGTGGGCTCGCTGCTGGGCTGGCAGTTCACCCTGGCCCAGACCGCGAAGATGACCGCCGACCAGAACCTGTTTCTCAAGCTGTTCAGCAAGGTCAACGCCAGCGATGCCCCCGTGATCGGCATGATCGTCTGCGGCGTGCTGCAGACGCTGATGGCCGTGTCGACCATCTCGCCCGATGCCGCTGCACAGTTCAGCAAACTGGTGAGCCTGGCGGCCGTGACCAACCTGATCCCGTACATCACGGCGCTGACCGGTTTGCTGGTGATCATGCACAAGGCCCAGGTGGGCCCCGCGGTGTACTCGCGCAACGTGGTGGTGTTGCTGGTGGCGGTGGCCTACTCGTTATATGCGCTCTACGCCTGCGGCAAGGATGCGGTACTGGGCGGCACCCTGGTGCTCGCCTTTGGCTACCTGCTCTATGGCTTCCTCGCCAAGCGTTTCGTCGACGCGCCCACCGTCACCCAGGCCAGGACCGGCAATGTTTAGGCATGGCAATCAGGACTGCTCAGACTTGTACACGGGGAAACCGGACATGAACGTACCTTTTGCTGCAAAAACCACCCGCCTGCTGCTGGCCCTGGTGGTCACCGCCCTGCCGATGGTGGCGGGTGCCAACACCCTGGAGCGCATCCGCACCAGCAATGCCTTTACCCTGGGCTACGTGCCGGACCTGTCGCCCTTCAGCGTTCAGGATGGCGACAAAGCCAGCGGTTATGCCATCGACCTGTGCCTGAAGATCGCCGACAAGCTCAAGAGCGAACTCGACCTGCCCAACCTGCAGGTGCGCTACCAGCCCGTCACGTCTGCCGAAGAGACCAGCGCGGTGAAACTGGGCAAGGTCGACATCCTCTGCACGCCGACCCCGCCTACCCTCGAACGGCGCAAGTCCGTCAGCTACTCGATACCGGTGTACACCGCCGGCCTCTCGGTACTGGTGCGCAAGGATGCCACCGAACCGCTGCTCAACGCGCTCAACGGCAAGGAAGCCATCCCCGGCCCGACCTGGCGGGCGACGATCAACCGCGGCCTGGCCAACCAGACCTATGCCACCGTCGAGGGCGGTGTAGTCGAAGACTGGATACGCGAACAGATGCGCATGCTCGGCGTGATCGCTTCGCTGGTGACGGTGGCCAATACCGAAGAAGGTGCAGCGATGGTCGCCACGCGCAAGGCCGATGCGTTCTTCTCCGAGCGCATGCTCCTGAAAAACCAGGTGGCCAAAGGCGGCGCCAACAATGACCTGATGGTCCTGGACCGCATCTTCGAGTTCTCCCCGGTGGCCATGATCGTCGAACGCGGTGACGAAGACTTCCGGCTGCTGGTCGATATGGCACTGAGCGAGGCTTATCGCTCCGGCGCCATCGAGCAGGAGTACGACAAGTACCTGGGCGGGATCAACGAGACGATGAAGAAGCTGTTCCGGGTGTATGCATTGCCGTGAGGATTTCTCAGAACGCCAGTTTGTAGCCGATCAATACCAGCATGGTCGCCAGGCAAGGACGCAACACTTCATCGGAGATGCGCCCGGTCAGGTGGCTGCCCAGGTAAATCCCCGGCAACGAACCGACCAGCAGATAGCCGAGTACGTGCCAGTCCATGTTGCCCATGCTCGCATGGCCAAGGCCGGCGACCAGGGTCAGGGGCACGGCGTGGGCGATTTCGGTGCCGACCAGGCGGCGGGTCGGCAGCAACGGATAGAGGATGAACAACGCCACGGTGCCCAGGGCCCCCGCGCCGATCGAGGTCAAGGCGACCATGGCGCCCAGCACCAGGCCGGTGATCACGGTCAGGACATTGAGGCGCGCGCCGCTGGGGTTGTAGTTGCCGCCCGCGCGCTTGTGGGCGAAATCGAGCAGGCGTTTCTTGAACAGGATCGCCAACGCCGTGGCGAACAGGACAAAGCCCAACGCCTGCTTGATGATCGCGTTCATCGCGTCGGGTGCTTCGTTCAGACTGCTCAGGAACCACAACGTCAACGCCACCGCCGGCACGCTGCCGAGGGTCAGCCAACCGGTGATCGACCAGTCGATGTTGTTGTTCTTGCGGTGAACCAGGACGCCGCTGGATTTGGTGATGGCCGCGTACAGCAGATCGGTGCCGACTGCGGTTGCCGGGTTGATGCCGAACCATAGCAGGATGGGGGTCATCAACGACCCGCCACCGACGCCCGTCATGCCGACGATAAAGCCGACCACCAGCCCGGCCACGACCAACCCGAAATTCAATAGATCCATTGATACGTCCACAAACCGCAGGGAATAACTGGCCCGCAGCATAGCGACAATTCTTATAACCAGTTATATCGATGCGATCTATCTTTATACCCCGATGTCATCACAACCTGTAGGAGCTGCCGAAGGCTGCGATCTTTTGATCTGGTTTTTGAAGATCAAAAGATCGCAGCCTTCGGCAGCTCCTACAAAGGGGTGGGTCATTGCACCGGCAGGAAATTCAGGAACAGCAGGCTCTGGGCATAATTCAGGCCGATCCGCCGGTAGCGTTCGTCGAGCATCTGGGTCACCAGGTCCAGGCGCGCGACGATCTTGCCGAACTCCACGGCGAAACTCAGGTTGCTGCCCTCCTCCGAGATTTCGTTGGAGAACAGCATGGGCTGGCCGTCCTTGTTCTGCCGCTGGCTGAGGATCCAGGTGGCGATCTCGATGTTGCGCGCGGCATTGCTGACGAACGTCGGGTTGATCGCGTCCGTCATGTAGAACTCCAGGCGATTGCCGTGGGCGGTGACCAGCATGCTGCCGATGGCATAGATGAACGCACCGACCCGATCGCCGAGAAACTCAGGGCTCATGGCAAACCGCAGCGCCGCCAGATCCTTCTTGTTCCCCAGCGTGGGCAAGGGCTGCTGCTGCTCAATGGCCATGCGCACCTGCTTGCCGGCGGTACGGGCATCGAGGAAGCCGGATTTCTTCAATTCCTCGGGGTTGCGCAGGTACAGCTTGCCCATCAGCAGGTAAAGGCTGTCGAGGTTGTCGCGCATGGCCAGCGTGGCCATGCGGTCGACGCTGGTTTGCAGGAACTCCTGGGGTTTGCCTTCGCGTATCTGGGTGAACAGGTCGTTGCCGGGTTGGTGGCTGCAACCGCTGGCCAGCAACAGCGACAGACCGGCCAGTAGCAGGCGATGGCGACGGATTGAGCGGATGATGTGGGGTGAAACTTCGGCCATGGGCATTGAACTTGGACATGGGCCGGCGGTGGGGATCGCCGTCGGCTGGCAATGGATAGAGCCGATAGATGGGGAAAAGTGCGGTGGCGAGGGTTGGCAATCGATCACCGGCAGGTTTGGGAGCAGAACCGGAACGAAGCCGCTTACCTTGTAGGAGCTGGCTCGCCAGCGATGGTCGTCAACGATAACGCGTGATGTCAGGTTCATCGCGGCGCTCTGGCGTTAATCGCTGGCAAGCCAGCTCCTGCAGGGGATCGGGTACATCCGCGTGCAGTTGGCCGTCGGGATGGAACCCTTGGGTCTATCCTGATGCCAACCGAAATATCACTAAAAGGAGCAAGCATGCGCACCCAGCAATTGGCCGGCACCCAAGTGCCCGTGATTGGCCAGGGCACCTGGCAAATGGGCGAAGACCCCGCCCGCCATAAAGAGGAAGTCGCCGCCCTGCGCCTGGGCATCGACCTGGGCATGACCCTGATCGACACCGCAGAAATGTACGCCGAAGGCGGCGCCGAGATCGTGGTGGGTGATGCCATCGCCGGCCAGCGCGACCGGGTCTTTCTCGTCAGCAAGGTCTACCCGCACAACGCCAGCCGCCAGGGCATTCCCCAGGCGTGCGAGCGCAGCCTGCGGCGGCTGAAGACCGAGACTATCGATCTGTACCTGTTGCATTGGCGGGGCCAGTATCCCCTGGAAGAAACGGTCGAGGCCTTCGAACGCCTGCGTGAAGCCGGCAAGATTGGCCGTTGGGGCGTGTCCAACCTTGATCTCGACGACATGCTGGAACTCCCGGCAAAGGAGGCCTGCGCCACCAATCAGGTACTCTACAACCTGGAGGAGCGCGGCATAGAATTCGATCTCTTGCCCTGGTGCAAGGCACACGGGATGCCGGTCATGGCCTATTGTCCAATCGGCCAGGCAGGGAACATGCTGGCCAATGCTACGCTCAAACAAGTAGCTGCCCGCCACGACGCCACGCCTGCCCAAGTCTCGCTGGCATGGCTGCTGCGCCAGGACGGCGTGATCGCCATCCCCAAGGCTGTCCGCCCGGACCACGTGCAACTCAATGCGCAAGCGGTACGGTTGAAGCTGGAGGCTGGGGATCTGGAGGCGCTGGACCAAGCGTTTCACGCGCCCAAACGCAAGCAGCGGTTGGCCATGGTCTAAGCCATCGCGGTGACAGAGGGCTTCGATATGAGAAGCACCGATCAACCGGACGTCTTTAACCTGCAACGCTTTATCCAGGCGCAGAACCCGGTGTTCGACCGGGTTCAAGCCGAACTGGAGGCCGGCCACAAGCGCAGTCACTGGATGTGGTTCATTTTCCCGCAATTTGCCGGGCTGGGTGACAGCGACATGTCGCGCCGCTTCGCGATCCGCTCCCGGCAGGAAGCACAGGCCTATCTCGACCACCCGCTGCTGGGTGCCCGGCTAAGGACTTGTACCCAGCAAGTGCTGGACATCCCGCAGCGCTCGGTGGCAGCGATTTTCGGCCATCCCGACGACCTGAAGTTTCGCTCCTCGATGACCTTGTTTGCCCAGATAGCGGCCGCCGACAGCCTCTTTCATCAAGCCTTGAACCAGTATTTCCACGGCATCCTGGATGACTGGACGCTGTCGCTGATGGACTCAAAACAAGCCCAGTTGCCCCCCCACCAGGGTTGAGAAATCGTCGTCGACAAAGGGCAGGATCGCGTCCGCCACCGGTTGCAGCTGCCGGCTGATGTAGTGGTCGTAATCGATGGGCGCACTGCGGATTTCCAGCGGCTCGGGGCCGGCGACGGTGATCACGTAGCTGATCCAGCCGCCATTCTGGTACTGCCGCGGGCGGCCCTGGCGATCGTTGTAATCATCGGCGATGCGCGCCGCCCGTACATGAGGCGGGACGTTGCGCTGGTAGTCGTCAAGCGTGCGGCGCAGGCGCTTGCGGTAGATCAAACGCTCGTCGAACTCACCGGCCAGGGTCTTGCGCACGTACTCGCGCACATAGTCCTGATAGGGCTTGCGGTGGAAGATCAGCGAATACAGCTCCTGCTGAAATTGCCGGGCCAGCAGCGACCAGTCGGTGCGCACGGTTTCCAGGCCCTTGTAGACCATCTCGTCACTGCCATCGGCGCGCGTGACCAACCCCGCGTAACGCTTCTTGCTGCCCTCCTCCGCACCGCGAATGGTCGGCATGAGGAAGCGTTTGTAGTGGGTTTCGAACTGCAGCTCCAGCACGCTCTCCAGGCCGTACTCGCGGCGTACATGCTCGCGCCACCACTGGTTGACGTGATCGACCAGCGCGCGGCCGATCTGCGCGGCTTCCTGCTGGCCGTGGGCGCGCCGCAGCCAGACGAAGGTCGAGTCGGTGTCGCCGTAGATCACCGTGTGGCCCTGGGCCTCAATCAGCTCACGGGTGCGCAGCATGATCTCGTGGCCACGCAAGGTGATCGATGACGCCAGGCGCGTGTCGAAGAAGCGGCAGCCACTGGAGCCCAGCACGCCATAGAACGCGTTCATGATGATCTTCAGCGCCTGGGACAGCGGCGCGTTGTGCTCTCGCTTGGCGGTTTCCCGGCCTTCGGCGACCCGGGCGACGATGGCCGGCAGGCAATGCCGGGTGCGGGAGAACCGTGCGCCGCGAAAACCCGGTACCGATTCCTGGTCATCGGGGTGCTGTAGCCCTTCGATCAGGCCTACCGGGTCGATGAGGAAGGTGCGGATGATCGACGGATAGAGGCTTTTGTAGTCGAAAACCAGTACCGACTCGTACAGCCCCGGCTGCGAGTCCATGACAAAACCCCCGGGGCTGGCTTGCGCCGGCTTGCTGCCAAGGTTGGGCGCCACGAAGCCCTGGCGATGCATCAGCGGCATGTACAGGTGGGTGAACGCAGCCACTGAGCCGCCCATGCGATCGGCCGGCAACCCGGTGACACTGGCCCGCTCCAGGAGGAACTTGAGCAGTTCGGTCTTGGCGAAGATCCGCGTGACCAGCTCGCAGTCCTTGAGGTTGTACTTGGCCAGCGCCGGCTTGTCCTCGGCGAACATGCGGTTGATTTCATCCATACGCTGGTACGGGTTATCGATCGCCTTGCCTTCGCCCAGCAGGGTTTGCGCGACGTTTTCCAGGCTGAAAGAGGGGAAACTCCAGGTCGCCGAGCGCAAGGACTCGATGCCGTCGATGATCAGCCGGCCGGCGGCGGAGGCAAAGTAATGGTTGCCGCTGCCGTGTTCGCGCCATTGCATTTCCTCGCCGGCACGCCCCAGTTTCAGCGGCACGCCCAGGCGCCGGGCGTGCTCGTGCAACACTCGCAGGTCGAACTGCACGACGTTCCAGCCGATGATGGCGTCGGGGTCGTGGCGGGCGAACCATTCATTGAGCTTTTTCAGCAGCAGGGTTCGCGACTCGCAGTACTCAAGTTGGAAATCCACTGCGCTGTGGTCGCCGTTGGGCGGGCCGAGCATGTAGACCTGACGCTCGCCGCAGCCTTCCAGGGCGATGGAATACAACTCGGCCTGGGCGGTGGTCTCGATGTCCAGGGACACCAGTTTCAGGCTGGGCCGATAGTCGGGGTCGGGTTTCATCTGTGCATCGAGCAGCAGGCCATCGGCATCCGGTGTACCGCCAAAACGTACCGGTGCGGTAATGAACCGTTCCATCATGTAGCGCTCCGGCGGGCGCACATCGGCCTCGTACACTTCGACGCCTGCCCGGCGCAGCGCGGTTTCCAGGCGCATCAGTTGCCCGTGCTGCTGGCAATACAGGCCGAGCACCGGGCGATGTTCGAAATCCAGCAGGGCCAGGGGCTTGAGCTCGACGTTCTTTTCGTCGCGCAACAGCGCCTCGGCCTGCTCGCGCTGCTCGGCCGGGATGAACGCCACCGACGGCTGATGAGGCAGGCGGATGCGCCGGGGGCCGCTGTCGGTCGCCAGCCAGAACTCGACTTCGGTGCCCGCCGGTGTGTCGCGCCAATGCCGGGTCAGGACGAAGCCCTGGGGTAAATCCACCACTGCAAACCTCAACGTTGATTCAGAGGGTGATTCTACGCGTTAGCCTGGAAAAGATCGCAGCCTTCGGCAGCTGCTACAGAAGAACGCATTTCCCCTGTAGGAGCTGCCGAAGGCTGCGATCTTTTTGGTTTAACAGAAAAAAACCGCCGGATGACGTTTTTTGCATGCTATCTGCCGCATTCGCCCTTGCCCTCAACGCCTGGGTCTACGATCCTTCAAGGACAACGACAACACCCGGGAAACCGCCATGAAAACCGTCGCGCAACTGCTCAAGATGAAAGATCAGAAGAACCAGGAAGTGCACCAGATCAAACCGGATCACATGGTGCTCGAAGCGCTGATGAAGATGGCTGAAAAAAACGTCGGTGCCTTGCTGGTGGTGGAGAATGACGAGGTGCTGGGCATCATCAGTGAACGCGACTACGCGCGCAAACTGGTGCTGCATGGCCGCTCGTCCGTGGGTACGCCGGTACGCGACATCATGGTATCGCCCGTCATTACCGTGGACACCCATCAAACCGTCGACACCTGCCTGGGCATCATGTCCGACAGACGCCTGCGCCACCTGCCGGTGGTGGAAAACGGCAAGTTGATCGGCCTGCTGTCGATCGGCGACCTCGTCAAGGAAGCCATCGCCGAACAGGCCGAGCTGATTCGCCAGCTGGAGCAATACATCCGCGGCGAATGATGAGTCCTCTGTACCTGTAGGAGCGAGCTTGCTCGCGATGGTGGATCAGCTGCACAGGTGTCGACTGACACACCATCGCGAGCAAGCTCGCTCCCACAGGGGGAGGAGTTGATGAGTTTACGAAGGCCAATGCCGGGCAAACACCGGCGCCAATGTCGGGTGCCGGTCAATCCGTTCCAGCCAGGCGGAAAAACCCGGCCGGGTATGGCGCAAATGCTCGCGGCTGCCCGCCCACCGCGTGACCACCGCCGCCAGCACATCCAGGGCTCCCGGTGTCTCGTCACCCAAATACAACTCCGCGGAAAACTGGTCGGCAAACACTTCCCAACTCCAGTGCAGACGCTGCCGGGCACCGGCCATGAGGTTTTGCCGCGACGCTTCATCCGCCCCGGCCAGCCAGCGTTCGGGGTAATCGATGATGCCGATGGCCGCATAACAATTGGTGACGATGAACGCCAGGCCACGAATGGCCTGGTCACGGTCGGCAGGGTCGGCCGGCAACAGGTTCGACTGGGGAAACGTCAGCCCGAGATGAATCAGGATCGCCGCGCTCTCGGTGAGGATGCCGCCGTCGGGCAGCTGCAGCGTCGGAATCTGCTTGAGCGGATTAAGCTTCTCCAGTGCCTGGGCGGCCTCCGGGGAGGTCTCGACATCGATGAAGCGATAGGCGATCTCGCACAGCTCCAGTGCGGCCTCGATCGCCGCCGCGCCAGAGTTCTGATGTCCGTAGAGTTGATACATGCACGCCTCCTGATTGACCGAGATCAGCACCCGCTATGCAGTGTAGAAGGCGCCATCGACCACGCCTCGACCGTCCGACGACTGTAACATCACGGCCATCAAGGGAATTGCAGCGCCGCGTTCAACGCGCCATGCAGCGCTGGTAACGCTCGTCGACCCGTTTGGCGAACCAGGCGGTGGTGAGCTTGCGGGTGATTTTCGGGCTTTGCAGCACGATCCCCGGCAGTACCGCCCGCGGCAGGGCACGACCTTCGGCCTGTTCGGCCAGGGCGAAGACCCGCTGATAGAGTTCGCTGTCCTCGAACGCCAGGGTGTTGCCCTCCTCCAATTGATCCCTGATCGTCGGGTTGCGCATGCCCAGCTGCTTGCCCAGGGTGCGCACCGCCAGTTCGGTGCTGCCGGGCATGATCGAATCGTAGCGGACCAGGTCGCCGTCCAGCGCCAGTGGAATGCCCGAGGCCCGGCTCACGGCGTTCTGGAAGGCGGCATTGCGACTGGCGTACCAACCGGCGTTGAAATCGGCGAAGCGGTACAAGGGTTGCTTGTAGCTCACCGGATAACCGAGCAAATGCGCGATGCCGAAGTACATGCCGCCGCGCCGGGTAAAGACTTCGCGTCGTATCGAGCCCTCCACCGGATACGGATAGCCTTTGGCCTGCTGTTCGGCAAAGTCGATGCTGACCTGCATCGGCCCGCCGGTGTGCACCGGGTTGAAGCCGGCGAACAGGGTCTTGCCCATGGGCACCATGCCGATGAAGTCATCGAAAATCGCGCTCAGTTCCCGTTCGCTGCGTGCCGCATTCAGCCGGTCGCTGTAGGTCTTGCCGTTGGGCGAACTCACCCGCAGCGCACCGCTGACCAACAGTTCGGGGATATGCGCCTTGGATGCCCGGAGATCGATCTCGTCCCGGGCGATCTTGCCCAGCCCCGGCACGCGGGGATCAACCTGGAAGGTCGATTCCTGCTCGGTGACCGCCAGCACGGCACAAATGTTTTGCGTGGTCGGTGCAATGTCCTGCGCGGCAAACGCGGCATAGATGTCCGTGGCCCACCCCTGGCGATCGACGGTCTTGGCCGGCAGCAGGCGCACGATCTGCGCCTTGACCTCGGCGGGCTTGCGCGCCAGCGGTTCCTGGGTGCGCTGGCTGCTGCAGCCGGCCAGCACCAGCAACGCGGTGATGCTCATGATCAATCGATGGGCTTGCATGTTGCTCCAGAGCGTTCGTTTAACCGGTTAACCATACGACCAATGGCATGGCCCAGGCTATGACCGTGGCGTGAGCCCGGCTGTTCCTCTGGTGCCCATGAAACGTTACCTACACACCGTCATACAAATTGATTGCAGGATATGACTGAGAACTCCTATCATTCGCGCCAGGAGTCGCATTTGCGCAAGGAGTTCCGCGCCGTCATAACTTTTTTATCAGCGGCGGCGCCGCCCAGGAACCCATTCCATCATGACTCCAGCCCGAACCGGCATACCCTACCGTCCTACGCTACTGGCCTTGTTTTGCTCATTGTCGGTCACGGCCCACGCCGCGACACCCGCGTCAACCAACTCTTCAGCGCTGGTGCTGGACGACGTTAACGTCAATGCCCAGGCGCCCTCTTCGTCCGACCTGCCTCCGGTATACGCTGGCGGCCAGGTCGCGCGCGGTGGGCAACTGGGGGTGCTGGGCAACCAGGACATCATGGACGTGCCCTTCAGCGTCACCGCCTACACCGAAGAACTGATCCGCGACCAGCAAGCCGAAACCGTGGGCGATGTGCTGCTTAACGACTCGTCGGTGCGCCAGGCCTCCGGGTTTTCCAACCAGGCCCAGACCTTCATGATCCGCGGGCTGCCACTGAACGGCGACGACATCTCCTTCAACGGCCTGTACGGCATTTTGCCGCGGCAGATCATTTCCACCGATGCCCTGGAGCGCGTAGAAGTGTTCAAGGGCCCGAACGCCTTCATCAATGGCGTGACTCCGTCCGGCTCGGGCATCGGCGGCGGCGTCAACCTGCAACCCAAGCGCGCCGCTGACGTGCCTTTGCGGCGCTTCACCACCGACATCAGCGATGAAGGGCGTATCGGCGAACACCTGGACGTCGGCCAGCGCTTCGGCGAGGACAACCGCTTCGGCGCACGGATCAACCTGTCCCAGCGTGAAGGCGATACCGCCATCGACGATGAAAACCAGCGCTCCAAGCTGTTCGCCATAGGCCTCGACTACCGCGGCGATGCCCTGCGCCTGTCCGGCGATTTCATTTATTCCAAGGAGCGCATCAACGGCGGCCGCAGCTCGGTCAACCTCGGCAATACCACTCACATCCCGGATGCGCCATCGGCCGACACCAATTATGCGCAGAAGTGGGGCTTCAGCCAGATCGAAGATACCTTCGGCATGCTGCGCGCCGAGTACGACCTCAATGAAAGCTGGACCGCCTACGCCGCCGCTGGCGCCAAGCACACCCGCGAAGTCGGCAAGTACGACGGCACGACCCTGGTCGGCAACGATGGCAGTTCCGTGACCACAGGCTCGTTCATTCCCCATGACGAGGACAACAGCAGCGCCATGGCCGGCCTCAACGGCAAGTTCGCCACCGGCCCGGTCAGCCACCGGCTCAATTTCGGCCTGGCCGGGATCTGGACCCAGCAGCGCAATGCCTTTGATTTCGACCTGACCCGCTACCCCAACAACATCTACCACCCGGTCGACGTGCCGGCGCCCCAGGGCGGTTTCTCCGGCGGCGACCTGCACGATCCGGGCATCACCGGCAAAACCTTCGTGCGCAGCGGCGCGGTGTCCGACACCCTGGGCTTTTTCGATGATCGCCTGCTGGTGACCGTCGGTGTGCGTCGCCAGCAACTGGTGGTCCAGGGTTATGCCTATGGCACGGGAACCCGCACCTCCAACTATGACGAATCGATCACCACCCCGGTGTACGGCATCGTGTTCAAGCCGTGGGAACACGTGTCGTTCTACGCCAACCGTATCGAAGGCCTGGCAGAAGGCCCGACAGCCCCCAACACTGCCGGCTCGCGGGTGGTGGTCAACGGCGGTGAAGTCTTTGCCCCGGCCCGCTCCAAACAGCTCGAAGCCGGTGTGAAGGTCGACATGGGCACCTACGGCGCGACCTTCGGCGTCTATCGCATCGAACAACCGGCCGACGGCTACACCGAAGTCATCGACGCCGGCACCGCGCGTTTCGTGCACAAGGGCGAGCAGGTCAACAAAGGCGTGGAACTCAACGTCTTCGGCGAACCCCTCGACGGCCTGCGCCTGCTCAGCGGAGTGACCGTGATGGACACCGAACTGAAGAAAACCCAGGGTGGCCTCAACGACGGTAACCGGGCCATTGGCGTGCCGACCTTCCAGTTCAACGCCAGCGTCGATTGGGACGTCCCCGGCCTGCAAGGCGTCGCGTTGAACGGTCGGATGTTGCGCACCGGCGGTCAATACGCCGACGCGGCGAACAACCTCAGCCTGCCGACCTGGAACCGCTTCGATGCCGGAGCCCGCTACGCCTTCAAGGTGCAGGAAAAGGACGTAACCTTGCGCTTTGGCGTGGAAAACGTGGCCAACAAGAAGTACTGGGAATCGGCCCAGGGCGGCTTCCTGACCCAAGGCGAACCACGGGTGGCCAAGCTGTCGGGGACTATCGACTTCTGATTATGTGGGAGCGAGCTTGCTCGCGATGGTCGTGAACGATAACGCGCGCTTTCCGGGCAGCGCGGCGCACCTGAGATCATCGCGAGCAAGCTCGCTCCCACAGGTATTTTTCCATTCAGCGGTCAGCCTGGCCGCTGCGCAAGGCTGGACCATACTTGCTGCACACGGCAATGAGGACTGGTTTATGCAGCGTAGCGATGTGTTGATCATCGGGGCCGGCCCGACCGGGCTGGTCCTGGCGCTATGGCTGAGCAAACTGGGGGTGCGCGTGCGGATCGTCGACAAGACCTCTGCACCGGGCACCACCTCGCGGGCGCTGGCGGTGCAGGCGCGCACACTGGAGCTGTATCGCCAGCTGGACCTGGCCGACGCCATCGTGCACAAGGGTCATCGGGTAGCCGCCGCCAATTTCTGGGTCAAAGGCCAGCCCGTGGCGCGCCTGCCGTTGAGCCGCGTCGGCGAGGGCCTGACGCCCTACTCCTTCCTCGAAATCTTCCCCCAGGACGAACACGAACGGCTATTGATCGAGCGCCTGCAATCCTTCGGCATCACGGTGGAACGCAACACTGAACTCGAAGGTTTCGAGCAAACCGATGACGGCATCAGCGCCACGCTGCGCCTGCCCGACGGTCAGCAGGAAACCTGTCAGGCCTGCTACCTGGCCGGTTGCGACGGCGCCCGTTCGATCGTGCGCAAGACCCTCGACACCGGTTTTCCCGGCGGTACCTACCAGCAGGTGTTCTACGTCGCCGACGTCCAGGCCAGCGGCCCGGCCTTCAATGGCGAATTGCATGTGGACCTGGATGAAGCGGATTTCCTTGCAGTATTCCCGCTGGCTGGCAGCGGTCGAGCGCGCTTGATCGGCACCGTGCGCGACGAACGCGCCGAACAGGCGCACACCCTGCAATTCGAAGACGTGAGCAGTCGCGCCATCGAACATATGCAGGTCAAGATTGAGCAACTGAACTGGTTCTCGACCTACCGCGTGCATCATCGGGTGGCCGATCACTTTCGCAGCGCCCGCGCCTTCCTGTTGGGCGATGCTGCCCATGTGCACAGCCCCGCCGGGGGCCAGGGCATGAACACCGGGATTGGCGATGCCATCAACCTGGCCTGGAAACTCGCGGCGGTCCTGAGCGGCGGTGCCGAGGCAAAACTGCTCGATACCTACGAAACCGAGCGCATCGCCTTCGCCCGCAGACTGGTGGCCACCTCTGACCGGGTGTTTACTTTCGTCACCGCCGAAGGGCCTATCGCCGACTTGCTGCGCACACGGCTGGCACCCTTCCTGATTCCGAAAATGGCCTCGTTCGAAACCACCCGCGAGTTCCTGTTTCGCACGGTGTCGCAGATCACCCTGAACTATCGCGGCATGCCCTTGAGCACGGGGGTCGCCGGGCACGTGCATGGCGGCGATCGCCTGCCGTGGGCCCATGACGGTGAAGGGGACAATTTTGGGCCGCTCAAATGCCCGACCTGGCAGGTGCACGTGTATGGCGACACCAGCGACGAGATGATCGCCTGGTGCCACGAGCACCATCTGCCGCTGCATGTATTCTACTGGCGCCCGGCATTCGAAGCGGCGGGCCTTGGGCGTAACGGCTTTTACCTGTTACGCCCGGACACCTATGTGGCGATCGCCGAAACCTGCTCGGACCCCAAGGTCATCGAACGGTATTTCCGCGATCACGGCATCCGCCCGTATTTTGGCGCGCCCTGACCGGTTTTTTTCAGATTCCGGCCAGTGCCAGGTCCATCGCAAAGTAGGTGAAAATCAGGTCGGCCCCTGCGCGCTTGATCGCGCCGAGGCTTTCGCGCACCACACGATCCTCGTCGATGGCCCCGGCCTGGGCGGCGAACTTGATCATCGCGTACTCGCCGCTCACCTGATACGCCGACAATGGCAGGCGCGAGGCTTCGCGAATGTCGCGGATGATGTCCAGGTACGCACCGGCCGGCTTGACCATCAGCGCGTCGGCGCCTTCCTGCTCGTCCAGCAGCGACTCACGCACCGCCTCACGGCGATTCATCGGGTTCATCTGGTAGCTTTTGCGGTCGCCCTTGAGCGCGCTGCCCCCGGCTTCGCGGAACGGACCATAAAGCGCCGAGGCGAACTTGGTCGAATAGGCCATGATCGGCGTCTGGGTGAACCCGGCGGCATCCAGTGCCCGGCGAATGGCCTGGACCTGCCCGTCCATGGCCGCGGACGGGGCAATCACGTCAGCGCCGGCACGGGCGGCGGCCACCGCCTGTTTGCCGAGGTTGAGCAGGGTCTGGTCGTTATCGACCTCGTGATTGTGCATCACGCCGCAATGCCCGTGGTCGGTGTACTCACAGAAACAGGTGTCGGACATGACGATCATTTCCGGCACCGCATCCTTGGCGATGCGCGACATGCGCGACACCAGGCCGTTGTCGTGCCAGGTGTCGCTGCCGTCGCTGTCCAGGTGGTGGGACACACCAAAGGTCATCACCGACTTGATCCCGGCCCGGGCATAACGCTCGATCTCGCCAGCCAGCTTCGACTCGGGAATGCGCATCACCCCCGGCATGCTCTTGATCGGCACGAAGTCGTCGATTTCTTCTTCAACGAAAATCGGCAGCACCAGATCGTTCAGGCTGAATTCGGTTTCCTGGAACAGACTGCGCAGGCTCGCATTGCGGCGCAGACGGCGGGGACGTGCTTCGGGGAACTGACTGGACATGGGTATTCCTGAAAACTGTAGGAGCGAGCTCGCTCGCGATGGTCGTCAATGATAACGCGCACAGTCTGAAGGATCGCGTTGTCCTGGCGTTTTTCGCGAGCAAGCTCGCTCCTACAGGGGGTAAGGGTTTAATTTGCGATTGGTTTCGGAATTTCCAGCCCGCGCTTCACTGCCGGCCGCGCGAGGAATTTCTCCAGCACCCGGGTGACGTTGGGGAAGTTCTGGATACCCACCAGATCGCCCGCTTCATAGAAGCCGATCAGGTTGCGCACCCACGGGAAGGTCGCGATGTCGGCGATGGTGTAACGCTCGCCCATGATCCAGTCGCGTCCTTCAAGTCGCTTGTCGAGGACGCTGAGCAGGCGTCGGCTTTCTTCCACATAGCGGTCGCGTGGACGCTTGTCTTCGAAGTCCTTGCCGGCGAATTTATTGAAGAAACCGAGCTGGCCGAACATCGGACCAATGCCACCCATCTGAAACATCAGCCACTGAATGGTCTCGTATCGCGCTGCCGATTCCTGGGCCAGCAACTGCCCGCTCTTGTCGGCGAGGTAGATCAGGATCGCCCCGGACTCGAACAGCGGCAACGGCTGGTCGTCCGGACCGTGGGGATCGAGAATGGCCGGGATCTTGTTGTTGGGGTTCAGCGACAGGAACTCGGGGGACATCTGGTCGTTGCTCTCGAAGCCCACGCGATGGGGCTCATAGGGCAGGCCGATCTCTTCAAGCATGATCGATACCTTGACGCCATTGGGGGTCGGCAAGGAGTACAGCTGAATCCACTCCGGGTACTGGGCCGGCCATTTTCGGGTGATGGGGAACGCAGACAAATCGGTCATGTGGGCATCCACGGGAAAATTGAGAATGCCGATCATAATGGAGATAACCCGGGCTGCGGCGTCTGGCGCCATGAATATCAATGATGGTGGAGATCAAGCGAGATCACGGCGCGCTGGCGTGCCGGCTAGTGTAGGGTGTCCATAATTCCGCAACATCCTGTCGATAACCTTTGCTCCAACCCGTGCAAGGTTACCGGTAAAGTGCTGCGCTCTCGGCCGGAATCGAACCAAACGGGCCTCAGAGGACTCTGAGATGCGTCCCTTTGATACGGACCGGCTTCACGACATGGAAAACACCCGACGCAGGAAAGTCGCGGTGCAAAGGTTTGTCAGCCTTAACTCAATGCGCTGAAGAACCGTTTACTCCATGATCAATCCGTTGAAATTCACCCAACACTTCAAACGTCGCGCTTATTTGATCCTGCCCGCCTTGCTGGTGACCAGCGCGTTGTTTTTGGCGCTGGAGGCCCGTGAAAGTCGCGCCCAGCCGGCGGATGGCACCCAGACCCTGGTGTTCCTGCGCCATGCGGAAAAGCCTGAGGGCGGCCTGGGCCAGCTCAATTGCCAGGGTTTGAACCGCGCCATCGACCTGGCCACGCTGCTGCCGGAAAAATTCGGCAAGGCCGACTACGTGTTTGCCGCCAACCCGACGCGCAACGTCGAGGAAGGCGAACTGGACAATTCCTACAGCTACATCCGCCCCTTGATGACCATCAGCCCCAGCGCGATCAAGCTCGGTTTGCCGGTGAACATCAACTTCTCGGCCAACGACACCAGCGACCTGGCCGATGAACTGCTGCACGACAAGTACCACAACTCGGTCATCTACACCGCCTGGTCCCACGGCTATCTGCCGGAATTGATCAACAAGGTCGCCGGTGAAGCCGTTGGCCAGAAACAGAAGATCACCGAGGACTGGGAGTCCAATGACTACGACTCGCTGTATGTGCTGACCCTGACCTGGCACAACGGCAAGGCCAGTCTGCAGAGCCACAGCTACAAGCAGGGGTTGGACAACGGGCAGCAGACTTGCCCGACTTGAATTGGTGCTTTAAGTCTTGTAGTGCCTTGACGGCCCCCTTCGCGAGCAAGCCCGCTCCCACACACAAAATTTGTGTTCACTGAAGATCTACTGTGGGAGCGAGCTTGCTCGCGATAGGGCCGGCAAAACCACCCTCACCCGCGCCGACCACCCCGCTCGCGCAAATACGCCAACACCTCATCTCGCTCCCCCGCAAACTCGATCCGCGCCCCTTTCTTCTCCCGCTGAAAGACATACATCGGGTCGTAATACTCCACCAGCAGCCCTTCGATCCACGCCCGGTGCAAATCCACCGCCCCACTGCGCGCCTGCTCGGCCAGCGCGTCTTCCATCAGGATCAGCATCCGCTGGTGCCGTTCACCGCCCAGGCGTTTGCGCACATTGTTCAGGCTCGCCAGCAAACGCTCGGAAAACAGCGCAAAACCTTCCTCACCATGGGCACCGATGAACTCGGCACACAAATCCACCACGTAATCGCGCAGGATCCGCTCGACTCGCCCGTGCAGGCTGTCTTCGAGCCAGACCATCGGAAACTGCTGCATGCCCTGGTACAACGGCAGTGGCAGCGCGCAACTGCCGACCGCGCGGCTCTCGTCTTCGAGCACGAACTGTTCGATTCCGCGGGCGCGTTTTTTCAACACGTCCACCGCCAGGCAGTTTTCAAAGTCGATGTTGGACGGCTGGCCAGTGACGCGTTTGCCGAAACTGGAACCGCGATGGTTGGCATGCCCCTCGAGGTCCAGGCCGTTGTCCAGTTGCGTGAGCACGTCGGTTTTACCGGTGCCGGTCATGCCGCCCAATAACACGAAATCGCACTGGGAGACGGCCTCGTCCATGGTTTCCAGGAGGAAGGTACGCAGGGCCTTGTAGCCGCCGCCCACCCGCGGATAGTCGATGCCCGCCTCGTCCTTGAGCCATTGCTGGACGATCTGCGACCGCAGCCCGCCACGAAAGCAATACAACAGACCATCAGGATGGGCCCGGGCAAAATCCGCCCAGGCCTGGATGCGCTCGGCCTTGATGGCGCCGGACACTAATTGATGGCCCAGCTCGATCGCCGCCTGCTGGCCTTGTTGCTTGTAGCAGGTGCCAATCCGTTGCCGTTCCAGATCGTTCATCAGCGGCAGGTTGACCACGCCGGGGAACGCGCCCTTGAGAAACTCGACCGGCGCACGGGCATCCATCATCGGTCGATCGCTGAGAAAAATGTCGCGGTAATCGGTGCAGTCGACAGGCATCAGGACACCTCGACCGCGTGGCTCTGTCGCTCCACCAGTTCGCCGATCGGCGCCAGGTCCAGCCCCAGTTCGGCCGCCACCGCGAGAAACCCGGCGTTGCCTTCGGGTGTCACGGCGATCAGCAGGCCACCGCTGGTTTGCGGGTCGCACAGCACTCGCTTGTGCAGCTCCTGGAGGCGCCCGACCTTGCTGGCGTAGCTGTCGTAATTGCGCAACGTGCCGCCCGGCACGCAGCCCTGGTCGAGGTAATACTCGACGCCCGGCAAGCGCGGTACCCGGTCATACCCGATGCGTGCGGTGAGGTTGCTGCCATCGGCCATTTCCACCAGGTGCCCGAGCAGGCCGAAACCGGTGACATCGGTCATCGCCGTCACACCTTCGAGCTTGCCGAAACGGCTGCCGGGTCTGTTCAGGGTGCACATCCAGTCCCGGGCCAGGCCGATATCGGCGTTGCGCAATTTGCCTTTCTTCTCAGCCGTGGTCAGCACGCCGATGCCCAAGGGCTTGGTCAGGTACAACAGGCAGCCGGCCGTGGCCGTGTCGTTGCGCTTCATGTGGCGCTTTTCCACGAGCCCGGTGACGGCCAGGCCGAAGATCGGCTCCGGTGCGTCGATCGAATGCCCGCCGGCCAGGGGAATCCCGGCCTCATCGCACACCGCGCGCCCGCCGCGAATCACTTCCCGGGCAATCTCCGGCGCCAGCACGTTGACCGGCCAGCCGAGGATCGCGATCGCCATCAACGGATCGCCGCCCATGGCGTAGATGTCGCTGATGGCATTGGTGGCGGCAATACGGCCGAAATCGAACGGATCGTCGACGATCGGCATGAAGAAGTCGGTGGTCGATACCACGCCGCGCTCTGCATCGATGGCATACACCGCCGCATCGTCGCGCGAGGCATTGCCGACCCAGAGTTTCGGATCAAGATTCTGCGCACCGCTGCCGGCCAGGATCACTTCCAGCACCTGGGGAGAAATCTTGCAGCCGCAACCAGCGCCATGGCTGTATTGGGTCAGGCGAATCGGTTCGCTCATAGGGCACCTCATGGGGTCAATGGGGCCGATTCTAGCAGAGCGGCCGCTGCCTCTGTGGCAGTGAGCCGGCTCGCGAAGCGGTCATGAATTCACCGTCCGCCAATCCGAATGAATTTTCCCATCGCCCAACGATCCCTCTATGTACACAGGGAGGAAGAAAGGCTCTATGAACAACGCAAAACTGTTCGTCATTGAATACACTCTTCATGGCGTCCCCAAGTCGTTCATCATCCGTCTGGACAAAATGGACAACGCGGAGGCATGGCATTGGGCAAGCTGCGACGCGGGGGTCGGACGTATCCCTCGCTTCGGCCGCGAAAAAGTGCAGAAGACCAGCAAACCGATGGCGGAAAAATTCGGCGTGGAAAACGTCAAGTGGCGCCCGGCCGGTTAACCCGGCAGCGCTCAGGATTGGGGGATCAGTAAATGACACTCGTCAGCAGCCCTGCACATCTGGACTACGGTCTGGATACGTTGTTCGGCCGCATCACCAAGAGCACCGAATGCCGGGTCGGCCTGGAACAGGTCGAAGATGATCCAATGCGCTTCGCGATCCGCGTTCCAGCGCCATTGCCGGAAGACCTGGAGCAGGCCAAGACGGTGGTGGTGCGGGTCGATGGACGACGCCTGGCCGGCACCGTGCGCCACAGCGAACGGCTTGACGACGACAGCCTGAAACTGGAAGTGGAGCCTGACTAGGCCCCACGTTCCCGCGCTGCAAGTGTCAGTGGGCGCACTTGCAGCCTTTATGGGCGCACTCTTCGCCGTGCTCGTGGTGCTTGGAACAGGCTTCACAGCAGTAATGCTTGCCGTGGCGCACGATCGGATGTTCACCGAGCTTGCAGTTGCATTTCGGACAGTCACAGACGCTTTTTTCATCAGTCATGGCGCTGACTCCTTGGGCAGTGGTCGTCGGCGGGCCGCATCAGCAACCCGTTGTACCAGTGTAGGAGTTGATCAAGCGTACACCTGACCGTTCAACCCGCAACCCGACTGCTGCTGCGGTACATGAACACCAGGGCCAGCCCCAACAGCACCATCGCCAACACCCGGCTCCCCGATAACTCGATGGCCGGATTGCCCAGCCAGCCAAAATTATCGATCAGCATCCCCATCCCCAGTTGCCCGACGATCACCGCCACGGTCGCCACCGCCGTCCCCACCCGCGGCACCGCACCGACCATGACCATCATGTAGACCACGCCAAACAGCGCCCCGCTGAGCTGCCACTTCGGCACGTCCAGCAGGCTCGTGGCATGGGCCGGTTCAAAAAAAACGATCAGCAACCCGGTCAGCACCGCGCCCACCACGAAGGTCAGCAAGCTGCTGCGCAACACCCCGACCGTTTCCCCCAGACGCCCGTTGATCGCCGCCTGCACACTCAGGATCGCCCCGGCCGCCACGACCACTGCCAACAAAATAATCAGACTCATCATCAACCCCGTGCAATCAGGACAAGTGCCGCGACAATCAGCAGCAAGGCCAGCCAGCGTTCAGCGTTGACCTTCTTGCGAGTGGTGCCGAACCAGCCGAAATGGTCGATCAGCACACTTTTGCCGACCTGCCCGGACAGGATGGCGATCATGGTCATCGCGATACCGATGTGCGGTGTCGCCAGCGTCAGCACCACGACATAGATCGGCCCGAGAAAACCGCCGATCAGCTGCCAGCGCGGTAATTCGCTCAGCGCCGGGCCCTGTCGCGGGCCGCTGAGCAGCAACAGGAAAAACAGAATCGCCGAGCCGACGCCAAAGATGCTCAAGGTCGCCCACAGGTGACCGACCTGAACGCCCAACGGCCCGAGCAAACCGGCCTCCACGGACAGGCCCATGCCCGCCAGGATCACCAGGGGCAGCAGCAATAGCCGCAACCCTGGCCGGGTGCTCGGTGCCACTGCAGCACCGACGTTGTCGAGAGAAGAAGACTGCATCGATAAAACTCCGTTCGAGAAACATGGCGCGCATTATCGATTGGCGGTGCTTTGCGATAAATGGGAGCATCCTGACAACACTTTTGCGTAACTCGCACAGCAGGACTGACCATGCACGGCCTCAACGAACTGGGATTCAAGGCGCTTCGGCTGTTTGTCGCGGTGCTCGATCACGGCAGCTTTTCCGAAGTCGCCCGCCGCGAGGGCCTGGCGCCCTCTTCGATTTCCCGCCAGATCCAGTTGATGGAACAGGCCCTGGGCCAGCAATTGCTTTACCGCCACACGCGCGCCGTCACGCCCACCGAGGCCGGGCGATTGCTGGGTGAACACGCGCGACTGGTGCTGGTGCAACTGGAGGAAGCCGAACAGGCGCTGCAGGAACAGCAAAGCGAGCCCAGCGGACTGGTACGGATCAACGCGCCAGTGGTGTTCGGCCAGCGGCATTTGACGCCGTGGCTGGGGCAGTTGTGTGCGCGCTATCCCAAACTGCAACTGGACATCCAGCAGACCGACAGCTACGTCTCTCCCTTGCAGGAAGGCGCCGACCTGCTGTTTCGCATTGGCCCAATGCATGACTCCAGCATGCAGGGGCGGATCCTCGCGCCCCATCGCTTTCAGGTCGCGGCGAGCCCGGCGTACCTGCAACGCCACGGCACGCCACAACATCCAGACGATCTCGCTGCTCATCAATGCCTGGCCTACAAAGGCGTGTCAGGCCTGCAGCGCTGGTTTTTCCGCAAAGGCCAATTGCCCTGGACACCCTATACGGTGAAAGGGCCGATCACCGGCAACCACGCCGACACCCTGACCCAGGCCGCCGAGCAGGGCCTGGGGCTGGTGATGTTTCCGTCGTGGTTGATCGGCGAGGCCGTGCGCAACGGCACGCTGGTGCCGGTGCTGGGGGACTACCAGGTGTCCAACAGCCTCGAGCCGCAGCAGATCGCCGTGCTCTGGCCCGGCAGCCGGCGCCTGTCGGTGAAGGTCAGGACGGTGATCGACTTTTTTGTCGAATGCTTTGGCGAAGTGCCGTATTGGGACCTGTAGGAGCCGGCTTGCTGGCGATGCGAGGGTGGCCGTTATGCCGCCTTCGCTGCCGTATGTGAAATCAGAGCACCATCGCCGCAATCCAGCCGAACACCAGCAACGGCAGGTTGTAGTGCAGGAAAGTCGGGACCACGGTGTCCCAGATGTGGTGATGCTGGCCGTCGATGTTCAGGCCGGAGGTCGGCCCCAAGGTCGAATCCGAAGCCGGCGAACCGGCGTCGCCCAATGCACCCGCGGTGCCGACGATACAGACGATGGCGATCGGGCTGAAGCCCAGCTGCACGCACAAGGGGACGAAAATCACCGCCAGGATCGGCACCGTGGAAAACGACGAACCGATGCCCATGGTCACCAACAGCCCGACCAGCAACATCAGCAAGGCGCCGACGGCCTTGCTGTGGCCGATCCACGAGGCCGAGGTTTCGACCAGCGTCTGCACTTGCCCGGTGGCCTTGATCACTTCGCCAAAGCCGGACGCGGCGATCATGATGAAGCCGATCATCGCCATCATCTTCATGCCTTCGGTGAACAGCTCATCGGTGTCACGCCACTTGACGATGCCCGACGCCGAAAAAATCAGGAAACCCACCAACGCGCCGATGATCATCGAATCCAGCAGCAGCTGGATGATGAACGCCGCGGCAATGGCCACGCCGGCAACCATCAGGCTCAGCGGGTTGTACTGCACCGCGACCTGCTCGACCTGTTCGATCTTTGCCAGGTCGTAGACGCGCTTCTTGCGGTAACTGACAAACGCGATCAGCAGGCCTACCACCATGCCCAGTGCCGGGATACCCATGGCGTGAGTCACGTTGATGCCGCTGATATCGACGCCGCTGCGGGCGACGTTGGCCAGCAGGATCTCATTCAGGAAAATGTTGCCGAAGCCCACCGGCAGGAACATGTACGGGGTGATCAGGCCGAAGGTCATGACGCAGGCGATCAACCGGCGATCGAGCTGCAGCTTGGTCAGCACATACAGAAGCGGCGGCACCAGCAATGGAATGAACGCGATATGGATCGGCAGGATGTTCTGGGACGCGATGGCCACGACCCACAACAGGCCGATCAGCAGCCATTTGACCTGGCCACCGCCATTGGCATGTTGGCGGTCGACCATTGCCAGGGCCTTGTCAGCCAAGGCATGGGCCAGGCCGGACTTGGCAATCGCCACCGCAAACGCGCCGAGCAACGCATAGGACAACGCCACCGTCGCCCCTCCGCCCAAGCCGCTGTTGAACGCCTTGAGGGTCGCGTCGATGCCAAGGCCACCGGTCAGCCCCCCCACCAGTGCCCCTACGATCAGCGCGATGACCACATGCACGCGGGACAGGCTGAGTATCAGCATGATGCCGACCGCGGCAATTACTGCATTCATTGTCGTTACCTCTGGGCAAGCGAAAAGAGTCCGGCCGGCAGTCTGCGAGAGCCGCCAGCGGATAAAGGAATAGGTTTTATTAGAGGGCGCGCACTTTGAAGGAAGCCGCTGCAAGCTGCAAGCCTCAAGCGACAAGTTTTGGCTCAAGAAAGCTGCTTTCAGGCCGTTACAGAGCAAAGTCGCAGATATTTATCGAATAAGGACGCCTCCATGTCGCTCAGACAACTTTCCATTCAATGGAAAATCACCCTGTTGGCCGGCCTCTGCCTGGCGGGCATCGTGACCCTGCTGGTGGGTCTTTCGCTGTATCGCATGGAGCACAGTTCCGCGCTGGTGAAAGCCTCGAGCATGGAGATGCTGACCGAAGCGGCCCAGGCGCGGATCGAGTCCCAGGGTGAAAACCAGGCGCTGATGATCCGCCAGCAGTTCATGGACGCCTATCAATATGGCCATGGTTTCTCGCGCCAGGTGCTGTTCCTGCGCGACCAGGCGGAAAAACGCTTCCTCGATGCCTTCGACCTGCGCGAAGACCTGACCCGCCAGGTCAAGTCGGCACTGCAAGCCAACCCCGACCTGCTCGGACTGTCCCTGGTGTTCGAACCCAACGCCCTGGACGGCAAGGACGAACTGTTCAGCGGCCAGGCGGAGCTGGGGAGCAACGACAAGGGCCGTTTCGCCCTCTATTGGTCGCAGCCGACACCGGGCAAGGTGACCTCCATGGCGCTGCCTGAAAGCGACATGGCCGACACCAGCACCGGCCCCAGCGGCGAACCGGCCAATGCCTGGTTCACCTGCCCGCGCACCCGCCTCACGCCTTGCGTGATCGAGCCGTACTTCTATGTGATCGACGGCCAGAACGTGCTGATGACCAGCATCGTGTTCCCGTTGATGGTCAACGGCAAGGTCATCGCTTCGCTGTCGGTGGACATCAACCTCAACAGCTTGCAGGCAATCAGCCAGAACGCGAGCAAGAAGCTCTATGACGGCCAGACCAGCGTCAGCATCGTCAGCCCGGCCGGCCTGCTCGCCGGTTACAGTGCCGATGCGAGCAAACTCAGCCAGCGCCTGGAAGTCGTGGACACCCGCACCGGCGCCGAGCTGATGCGCATGCTTGCCACCAGCAGCGCGACCGCCAGCCTGCACAAAAATCAGCAATTGAAAGTGCTGGCGCCATTCCAGCCGATTCCCGGCGGCAAAGCCTGGGGCGTGCTGCTCGACGTGCCGGAAAAAGTCCTGGTCGGCCCGGCCGAGACCCTGAAAAAACAACTGGATGACAGCAACACCGCCGGCACCCTGACCGAACTCGGCCTGGGCATCCTCGCCGCGCTGATCGGCTTGCTGCTGGTGTGGCTGATGGCGCGCAGCGTGACCCGGCCGATCCTCGGCGTGGCGCACATGCTCCAGGACATCGCCAGCGGTGAAGGTGACCTGACCCGCCGCCTGGCCTATGACAAACAGGATGAACTGGGCCAACTGGCGGGCTGGTTCAACCGTTTCCTCGACAAGCTGCAACCGATCATCGCCGAGGTCAAACGCTCGGTGCAGGACGCCCGCGGCACGGCGGACCAGTCGTCCGCCATCGCCACCCAGACCAGCGCCGGCATGGAGCAGCAATACCGTCAGGTCGACCAGGTCGCGACCGCCTCCCACGAAATGAGCGCAACCGCCCAGGACGTCGCCCGCAGCGCCGCACAAGCGGCACAGGCGGCGCGCGATGCCGATCAGGCCACCCGCCAGGGCCTGACCGTGATCGACCGCACCACCGCGAGCATCGACAACCTCGCCGCCGACATGAGCGCGGCGATGGTCCAGGTCGAAGGCCTGGCGGCCAACAGCGAGAAAATCGGTTCGGTGCTGGAAGTGATCCGCGCCATTGCCGAACAGACCAACCTGCTGGCCCTCAATGCCGCCATCGAAGCCGCCCGGGCCGGTGAAGCCGGGCGCGGTTTTGCCGTGGTGGCCGATGAAGTGCGCAACCTGGCGCGGCGCACCCAGGAGTCGGTCGAAGAAACCCGCGTGGTGATCGAACAACTGCAAAGCGGCACCCAGGACGTGGTCGGTTCGATGGGCAACAGCCACCGCCAGGCCCAGGACAGCGTCGAACAGGTTGGTCAGGCCGTGACGGCGCTGCAGCAGATCGGCGACGCGGTCACCGTGATCAGCGACATGAACCTGCAGATCGCCAGCGCCGCCGAAGAGCAAAGTGCCGTGGCCGAGGAAATCAACCACAACGTGGCGACCATCCGCGACGTCACCGAGTCGCTGTCGGGGCAAGCCAACGAGTCGGCGCGGGTGAGCCAATCGCTCAATCGCCTGGCCAATCAACAGCAGAGCCTGATGGATCAGTTCCGCGTTTAACCCATACACACATCCAATGTGGGAGCGGGCTTGCTCGCTAATGCGGTGTGTCAGTCAACATGAGTATCGACTGACACACCGCATTCGCGAGCAAGCCCGCTCCCACAGGTCTATCTATCGTACATAAGATGCACACCCGGTCAGTTGCCCGGAACCTGCGCGGCGTTTCGGCATCCTATCTACCGATACCGCGCCCCGCCATTCAAACAGCCGTTTTGCGGTTGTTGCCCCTGGGGCCATCGATACACATACATGCCCTTGAGTGGCTGTCAGCGCTCGGGTAATGTCATCAGACCCATAGGACAGAGCACGCCCATGACTTCCAAGCTGGAACAACTCAAACAGATGACCACCGTGGTTGCCGACACCGGCGACTTCGAAGCAATCGCTCGCGTCAAGCCCGTGGACGCCACCACCAACCCTTCCCTGCTGCTCAAGGCAGCGGCCATTCCTGCTTATGCCGAACTGCTCAACGCTTGCGTCGCCGACTGCAAGGGCGATGTGGGCCTGGCCAGCGACCGTTTTGGCGTCGCGGTGGGGCAGGAAATCCTCAAGGTGATTCCCGGCCGTATCTCCACTGAAGTGGATGCGCGCCTGTCGTTCGACACTGACGCCGTACTCAAGCGAGCGCACCGTCTGATCGAGCTGTACGAAAACGCCGGTATCGGCCGCGACCGGGTGCTGATCAAGATCGCCTCCACCTGGGAAGGCATCCGCGCTGCCGAGATCCTGGAAAAGGAAGGCATCCAGACCAACCTGACCCTGCTGTTCTCGTTTGCCCAGGCGGCTGCCTGCGCCGACGCCGGGGTGTTCCTGATTTCGCCGTTCGTGGGCCGCATCTACGACTGGTACAAGAAAGCCAACGGTAACGACTACGTCGGCGCCGATGATCCGGGCGTGCAGTCGGTGACGCGCATCTACAACTACTACAAGGCCAATGACTACAAGACCGTGGTCATGGGCGCGAGCTTCCGCAACCTCGGCCAGATCGAGCAACTGGCCGGTTGCGACCGCCTGACCATCAGCCCCGACCTGATCGACAAGCTGGCGGCGGACACCGGCAAGCTGGAGCGTAAACTGGCGCCGGGCAGCGCCGGTGAAGCGCGCCTGAACCTCAATGAAGCGCAATTCCGCTGGCTGTCCAACGAAGACGCCATGGCCACCGAGAAACTGGCCGAGGGTATTCGTCAATTCGCCCGGGACCAGGAGAAGCTGGAGGCGTTGTTGCAGGCCAAGTTGTGATCCGGATCGCGTAATGCAAAAAGGGCGAACCCTGGTGGGTTCGCCCTTTTTTGTGCGTCCTGATCGAGTGAGGTGTTCTTGCGGACGCCTTCGCTGGCAAGCCAGCTCCTACAGGGGGATTTGTTCACGCAACAGATCCAATGTGGGAGCCAGCTTGCTGGCGATGAGGCCAGCCCGGCCAACATCCCTCTAAGGGATCAGTGACGCTCCAAAGCATTCACCAGGTCATGAAAGGCTTCCCGATTGGAGTCGTTCAAGCCCATGAGGATCTTGTGCGCTTCCAGCACCTTGATCCGCACCACCTCCTCCGACTGATCCTGATCAGGCAGGTCGTCCAGGCATTCCGGGCATGGCACCGGCTGGTCGACGATGTTGAACACCTGCTCGAACCCCATCGACTGCAACAGACGGGTGATGTCTTCATGGGTGGTGACAACGGTTGGCAGCAGTCCGACCTTCTGCCGCGACAGGATCGACAGTTTGGCCAGCAGGCCCAGGGTGGTGCTGTCGATGCTGCGGGTTTCGGTCAGGTCGATCACGATCGCGTTGAAATTCAACGCGGTGAAGATCCGCTCAATAGTTGCATCCAACGCCGAACACAGGGTCAGGCGAACTTCACCGACGAATTTCAGGACAAAGGTGCCGTCCTGCTCGGCGAACTGGATTCTACCGGTACTCATCAAAGATTCCTGCTCAACACCAACAGGGCGATATCATCCGGCATCTCCCCAAGCGTGGCCAATCCAAAAACCTGCCGCAGGCCATCCAGGCTGCCGCCCGCCGCCTTGACCCGTTCGGGCAAGGCAGCCTCTTTTTCTTTGAGTGTGGGTTCCGGCAAAAGGTCCAGAATGCCATCAGACATCAGCGTCAGGCTGAACGTCGGCGGCAATTCCAGCACGTGATCCTCGTAGGTGGCTTCATTGAAGAGGCCTACCGGCAGACCACGCCCTTCCAGGTAACGAACACTGTCGGGTGTGTACAACACAGGCAACGGCAAATGACCACCGATGCTATAGGTCAACAAACCTGTCTCCTCGTCGATGACTCCACCGACCATTGTGACGTGTTTGCCCAGCTTACAACTGATCAGGCCCCGGTTGATATGCCCAAGCACTTCAGACGGCTTGAATTCCGGCAAGGTGCCGTTGCGCTTGGACTCGAACAACAGGCGCGTGGTCATGAATTTCAACAGCACGGTGACGAAGGCTGAAGAGGCGCCATGCCCGGAAACGTCCGCCAGGTAGAACGCTACCCGGCGCTCGTCGACCCGGAAATAGTCGACAAAATCACCCGACAGGTACAGCGACGGAATGATCTGGTGGGCAAACTTGAAATCGTCGATGGTCCAGGGGCTGACCGGCAGCATGTTCATCTGCACCTGGCGACCGGCGTTCTGGTCTTCCTGGAGCAGGTTCAGGCTGGCGGCGAGCTCGCGGTTGGCCTTTTCCAGCTTCTCGCGGTAGCGCTGGTTTTCCACCAGCAGGCGTGCGCGATCCAGGGCCCGACGCACCGAGTGCTCGAGCACGGCCAGATCTTCGAGAGGCTTGATCAGGTAATCCGCTGCGCCCAGGCGCAGGGCCTCGACCGCGTCGTTCATGACGCCGGCACCCGACACCACGATCACCGGTGTTTGCGGTGACAACTCGGTGACTTGACGGATGAGTTCGAGACCGCCCATCTGTGGCATGCGCAGATCGCAGATGACCAGGTCGGGCTTGTCTTGCTCGAATACCTGAAGACCCTGCTGGCCATTGCTGGCCTGCAAGACGCTGAAACCACTGTCTTCCAAATAGGCCGCGAGGCTCGCGCGCACTACTTCGTCATCATCGATTATCAGCAGCGTGGCACTGGTTTTTGGCATGTGGGCAAACGGCGCCAGAATTAGGTTGGCGTAGCGGCTCGGATTTTCGCCCGGCTCAGACTACTGGATTCGCTTTCTAGCCTCTCTGCTGCACTGTTTTCGAGCGTTTACCCGACTCACAGATCCACCAGAGGTGCCCTTCTAAGGCGCAGACGGTACTCCCATCCGCGAGGCGTTTCAAGCTCACGCCGATGGTCTCTTGGCGACGAGACTTTTCAAATCACCGGGAGTTATAAGAACCTGCAAAACCGAAACCCAATGAAAGGTTGCTCAGGGCAATAAAAACGAACAAGGCGGCTCGTTGGCCGCCTTGTTCTTACCGGTCGAGATCAGAAATCGTCTTCGACCTGGCCGTCTTTCACCTTGAATTCACGGTTTTGCAGATAAGCGTTGCGGATGAAGGTGTACTTGTCGCCGGTGATCAGCTTCTCGGAGGACAGCAGGCTCGCACGGGTATCGACGATGTTCAGGCCGAAGATCGAGTTACGCACCGGTACATCGTGGATGTAGCGGTACGGGCCGGTGTAGCCGTCGACGTACTTCGAGGGCGCATCACGCAGCGTACTTGGGCCGAGCAGGGGCAACATCACGTAGGGACCACTGCCAACGCCCCAGTAACCCAGGGTCTGGCCGAAGTCTTCGTCATTGCGGTGCAGGCCCATGTGGGTACCCACGTCGAAGAAGCCCAGCAGGCCGAAGGTGGTGTTGAAGAGCAGGCGCGCCGTGTCGATACCCGCCGCGTGAGGTTTGACCTGGAGGATATTGTTGGCGAGGTTGGTCACATCGCCGACGTTGCGGAACATGTTGTGGATGCCATCTTCGAGAAACTCTGGCGTCACGAACTGATAGCCCTGGGCCAAAGGTTTCAAGGCATAGGTATCGACGAAGTCGTTGAACTCGAAGATCGGACGGTTGACGCCTTCCCAAGGATCATCTTCCGAGGCTGCCTGGGCAGCAAACGGAACCAGCAGCGCACTGGCGCACACACAAAGCCGAGCGAGAGGATTGCTCCAGCGCATAGAAAAACTCCTTGGACTGTAACGTCGCGGGGCGCTTGGCCCGGCGCAAAGATCGATAGTATAAGACGTAACTGCCACTTTAGGCAGTATTGGACCCGCCCCCCTCACAGGGCGAGCAATTCACAACAGTGTCACTCAACTGTCACCGTCGCCCTTTAGCCTCGAGGCTATTTCAGGGACGTAGACATGCCACACGCCGAAATCACCCCGCAAACCGCGCCGAACCTGACTGCCGTGCTGTTCGGCCTGAGTGGTTGCCTGGTGGATTTCGGCGCCTGCATGCGCCTTCAGGGCAACCATGACGCCGCTCACGCCGAGGTCACGCCCGGCGCCCTGGACAGTCTGCACAGCTTGCAGCGCCAGCAGGTCCCCTGCGCCTGGCTCGATGAACTACCTCCCTCGACCAGCCATGCTTTGGCTATCGGCCTGCCGCAATGGATCAAGCCTTCGCAGCCTCTGCAACAGCTTGCAACAATCAAACCCTGGCCGGCACCGGATGCGTGCTGGCAAGCCTTGATGGCCCTGGACATCGAACGCCTGGAAGGCTGCGTGCTGGTCAGTGGCGAACCGCGACTGCTGCAATCGGGTCTCAATGCCGGGTTGTGGACCATCGGCCTGGCCTCCTGCGGCTCGCTCTGCGGGCTGTCGCCGGCGCAATGGCAGGCATTGTCCGCACAGGAACGCGACATCAAGCGCAGCAAGGCCACGGTGCAGCTGTTCGGTCTGGGCGTGCATTCGGTGATCGATCACCTCGGTGAACTCGACACTTGCCTGGCAGACATCAGCTTGCGTCGGCTCAAGGGCGAAAAGCCCTGATACAGATCATGCAGGTTAGGCGCGAGTGGATTAATCTAAAGATAAGCCATAGACCTTTGGCGCGCCGTCGCGGTCTATGCCAGTGCCTATCGATAAAAGGAAGAACGCCATGTCTGCCCGCGAACTGCAAGAACAGCTCAATGCCCTGCGCGAGCAATTGGACAAGAAACCTTCGCTGACCGAAGTCGAGCGCGAAGACCTGCACGCGCTGATGCAACAGATCGAACTTGAACTGGAGCTGGAAACCAAGACCCAGGACGTCAACCTCGCCGATAACGTCAACCTGGCCGTCGAACGCTTCGAACTCGAACACCCGACCCTCTCCGACGCCCTGCGCCGGATTGGCACGGCCCTGCACAGCATGGGCATCTGATCCTGCAGATACATGTGGGAGCGAGCTTGCTCGCGAAAAACCAGAGATCACCGCGGGGAGTCAGGCTTCCCGCGTTATCGTTGACCTCCATCGCGAGCAAGCTTGCTCCTACAAATCATTTACTGACGGACCAGGCGATGGTTCGGCAGTTGCACCTCTTCAGTACTGCGATACGGATTGATATCCAACCCACCCCGCCGCACATACCGCGCATACACCGTCAATTTCTCCGGCTTCAGCAACCGCTGCAGATCAAGGAAAATCCGCTCCACGCACTGCTCATGGAAGTCCGAGTGCTGACGGAAGCTGACGATGTACGCAAGCAGGCTCGCGTGATCCAGCGCCGCGCCACGGTACTCCACCGCCACGCTGCCCCAGTCCGGCTGGCTGGTCACCGGGCAATTGGACTTGAGCAAATGGCTGTGCACGCTCTCTTCGACAATGCGCGAATGATCACAACGCAGCAGGTCCGGGCGCGGGTGCTCGTAGGTGCTGACGCTGATGTCCAGATCGTCGATGCACTCCCCTGGCAATGCCACCACACCTTCAGCCTCGACTTCTTTCAGGCTGCGGATGCGCACGCCCACGGGCTTACCGGCGGCGGCCGACAGGTCCTTGGCCAGGGTCGATTCGAGGCTGGCGGTGTCGGCAAACGGCGTCTGGTTCAAGGAGTTGAGGTAGAGCTTGAACGACTTGGATTCGATGATGTTCGGCGAATCCGCCGGAATGCTGAATTCGCCGATCGCCACCACCGGTTTGCCCGATGGCAACAACCACGACAGTTCGAAGCAGTTCCAGAAATCCACGCCTTTATACGGCAGTGTTTCAGCCGTCAGGCCCAGCTCCGCCCATTTCGCGGTGCGCGGGATCGGAAACAACAGGGACGGCGTGTAAGTGGCAATGTATTCGCTGGATTTGCCCAGCGGCGAGTGTTCGGCTGCGGGATGCATGGCGGAAACCTGACTGAAGAATCAGCGGATTCTACCAGCCTTTGCCGCAGCCTTTGAGTGCTTACTGACTGACAGTCAATTTGCCTACCATGCCGGCCTGGTAATGACCGGGGATGTTGCAGGCAAATTCGAGGCTGGTGGCCTTGGTGAACGTCCAGGTCAGCTCGGCGGTCTTGCCAGGCTCCACCAGCACGCTGTTGGGGTCGTCGTGCTGCATGGCATGGCCCATTCCGGCCATGGCGCTGTGGTCCATTGCCTTCACGCCGGTAGGCGTGAGCATGCCGTGTTGCTGCATCTGCAGCATTTCCTGCTGATGCCTGGCATGCATCGCGGCATCGCCGAGGTTGAATTCGTGCAGCAACTGGCCTTTATTCACCAGCACGAAGCGCACCGTTTCCCCGGCCTTGATCTCGATCGCCTTGGGGGTGAACGTCATGTCACCCATGACCACCTCGACGCTGCGGCTCGCCTTGGCGGCCGGTGCCGGCTGACCAAAATCCCAGGTTTGCGCCGGCGATGCCCACACCGGCGAACTCAGCGCCAACAGACAGCTGGCCAACAACACGGATTTACGCAAAAACATCGAAGTACTCCAACAAGATCAAGGTTCAGCCTGTGGAAAACTCTAAACTGCCACCGCTGCCCGTTACCTGACAGCCAGATTACAACTTTGTCAGCTTGGCCTGCAGCGTCGTCGCCCAAGGTATAACGCTGTCGTGCCATTTAGCCCGAGTCGCCCATGAAACTGCTGATCGTCGAAGACCAACCGAAAACCGGCCATTACCTGCGCCAGGGCCTGACCGAGGCCGGGTTCACCACGGAGCTGGTGGCCGACGGCAGCACCGGTCAGCAACTGGCGCTGAGCGGTGACTATGCCCTGCTGATTCTCGATGTGATGCTGCCCGGTCGCGATGGCTGGCAGATCCTGCAAGCGGTGCGCAGCGCCGGCCTCGACACGCCGGTGCTGTTCCTCACCGCCCGGGACGCCGTGGAAGACCGGGTACACGGCCTGGAGCTGGGCGCCGACGATTACCTGGTCAAGCCGTTCGCCTTCTCCGAGTTGCTCGCGCGGGTCCGCAGCCTGTTGCGCCGTGGCAGCACCCCACCCCAGGAAACCTGCCTGCAACTGGCCGACCTGCGCCTGGACCTGATCCGTCGCCGCGTCGAGCGCAGCGGCCAGCGCATCGACCTGACCGCCAAGGAGTTCGCCCTGCTGGAAATGCTCCTGCGCCGCCAGGGCGAAGTCCTGCCCAAATCGCTGATCGCCTCCCAGGTCTGGGACATGAATTTCGACAGCGACACCAACGTCATCGAAGTCGCGATCCGCCGCTTGCGCCTGAAGATCGACGACGAGTTCCCGAACAAACTGATCCACACCGTGCGCGGCATGGGCTACGTGCTTGAAGAGCGCCAGCCCTGATGCGCCGGCTGTCCTTGAGCGCGCGCCTGGCACTATTGTTCGCCGCGTGCACCGCCGTGGTCTCGCTGTTCGCCGGGTTTCTGTTCAGCCGCGCCAGTGAGGCGCACTTCATCGAGCTCGACCAACAGTTGCTGGACGCCAAGCTTGTTGGATTACGAAGGGCATTGCCGGATATCCAATCAAGCGAAGGTCAAGCCCGGCTGGCCGACGAATTGAGTCGCCAGGCCGACCTGTCACTGCGCATCAGTGGCAGCGATGGCCGCCGCTGGCATGACAGCTCCCCGCGCCTGCCGCCGACCTTGCCGCGCCAGCCCGGCTTATCCACGGTGAGCCACGACGGCACCGACTATCGCGTGCTGAACGCGCCGCTGTACCTCGACCAGGTCGATTCGCCGCAACTGACCCTGCTGCTGGACATCACCCATCACCAGCATTTTCTGCAACGCATGCAACACCTGATCTGGCTGACTGTCGGCCTGTCCGCCCTGGCCACTGCCCTGCTGGGTGCCTGGGCCGCGCGCAGCGGGTTGCGACCGTTGCGCCGCATGAGCGCGGTCGCCCGTGGGGTCTCGGCGCACTCGCTGAACGCCCGCCTGCCGGAAGCACAGATGCCGCCGGAGCTTGCCGAAATGGCCCACCACTTCAACGCCATGCTCGGACGCCTCGACGACGCCTTCCAACGGCTCTCGGCCTTCTCCGCCGACATTGCCCATGAGCTGCGCACACCGCTGTCGAACCTGCTGACCCACACCCAGGTCACCCTCACCCGTGAGCGCCCCCTCGAGGATTATCGCGAAGCGCTGCACAGCAACCTCGAGGAACTGCAGTGGATGGCCCAACTGGTCAACGACATGCTGTACCTGGCCAAGGCCGACCACGGTTTGTTGATGCCCAAGCGCGAACCGCTGGAACTGGCTGAGGAAGTGGATGTGTTGCTGGAGTTTTTTGCGCCCTTGGCCGAGGACACTCAACTCACCTTGAGCCGCGACGGAAATGCATGCATCGAGGGTGACCGCAGTATGTTGCGCCGGGCGCTGTCCAACTTGCTGGATAATGCATTGCGGTTTACCCCGGTTGGAGGCGAGGTTCGGGTGCGGATTGTCGATCGGCCCGAGGGCTTGAGGCTGACGGTGGAAAATAGCGGTGAGGGGATTTCAGCGGATTTGCTGCCGCGCCTGTTTGATCGTTTCTACCGGGCTGATCCGGCGCGACATGAAGGCAGCAGTGAGCATGCGGGGTTGGGGTTGGCGATTACCCAGTCGATCATCCGGGCCCATGGTGGGCAGATTCGGTGTGAATCGGCTGATGGGTGGACCAGGTTTGTGATTGAGTTGCCCAAGGGAGATTGAGGCTAGCCAGGCCGGCCTCATCGCCGGCAGGCCAGCTCCCACAGTATTTTGTGATGTTCACATAATTTGTGTACGACGCGATCCCTGTGGGAGCTGGCCTGCCGGCGATAGCGGTATCAGCGGTTACGAATAACGCAACGCGTGAGCCGGCTCGATCTTCGCCGCACGCCACGCCGGATAAACCGTGGCCAAAAAACTCATGACAAACCCCGCCGTGCAGATCAGCGCGACGTCCGCACCCTGCAATTCAGACGGCAAATTACTGACGAAATACACATCGGAACTGAAGATGTGCTGTCCGCTAACCCGCTCTACCCAGCCGACCATGGCACTGACATTCAACGCCGCAATCACGCCCAGCACGCCGCCGATCAGGGTGCCTACAATCCCGATCACGGTGCCCTGGACGATGAAGATCGCCATGATCTGCCGTGGCGTGGCGCCGATGGTGCGCAGGATCGCGATGTCCGCGCCCTTGTCGTTCACCACCATGATCAAGGTGGCGATGATATTGAATGCCGCCACCGCGACAATCATCAGCAACAACAGGCCAATCATGGTTTTTTCCATCTTCATGGCGCTGAACAGGCTGCCCTGGGTGTGGGTCCAGTCGTCAGCCTTGTAGGCGGCGCCCAGCCCCGTGGCGATGTCGCTCGACACTTGCGGCGCGGCGTACAGGTCCTTCACCGCCAGGCGCACGCTCTGCACCTGGTTCGGCGCCCAATGCTGCATGGCCGCGGCATCGGCCATGTGGATCAGTGCCATCGAACCGTCCAGTTCGGCACCGACCTTGAACACCCCGACCACGTTCAGCCGTTGCATGCGCGGGGTGATGCCGCCCGGCGCATTGCTGACTTCCGGCACGATCAGGGTGATCTTGTCGCCGACATTCAGGCGAAACCGCCGCGCCGTGATCTCGCCGATCACCACGCCAAACTCGCCCGGCTTCAACGCATCCAACCGCCCCTGGACGATATGCTGGGCGACGATCGACACCTTGCCTTCCAGCGCCGGATCGATGCCGCTGACCTGGATCGGCTGCATCGTGCCCTTGTAGGACAGCATGCCTTCCATCTCGGTGAACGGCACGGCGGCCGTGACTTGCGGGTTTTTCATCGCGGCCGCCGCAACGGGCTGCCAGTCATCGATGGGATTGACCCCGACGATGGTCGCATGCGGGACCATGCCGAGGATGCGTGAGCTCATTTCGCGCTGGAAGCCGTTCATCACCGACAGCACCACGATCATGGCCAGCACGCCCAGGGCGAGGCCGATCATCGAGGTCATCGAGATGAAGGAAACGAAGCGATTGCGGCGCTTGGCGCGGGTATAGCGCGTGCCGATAAAGATCGATAACGGTCTGAACATTCGCTGGGGCACCGTATAAAAATAGAAAACCCGACTGGCTTTTCAGTGCCGTCGGGTTGCAACCGGTCAGATAGGCGTCAGGCAACCTTCCTGCAAATGCAGGACGCGGTCCATCTGGCGGGCCAGGTTCATGTCGTGGGTCACCACCAGGAACGCCGTGCGCATCGAGGTGCTGAGTTCCAGCATCAAGTCCTGGATGCCCTGGGCGGTGTGGGAGTCGAGGTTGCCGGTCGGCTCGTCGAGCATCACCAGGCCCGGATTGTTCACCAGGGCGCGGGCGATGGCCACGCGCTGGCGTTCGCCACCGGACAGCTCCGCCGGCTTGTGCTCCAGTCGGTGGCCCAGCCCTACCCGCGTCAGCAACGCGGTGGCACGTTGACGCGCCTCGGGGATCGCGGTCTTGCCGATCAGCAGCGGCATGCAGACGTTCTCCAGGGCGGTGAATTCCGGCAGCAGGTGGTGGAACTGGTACACGAAGCCCAGGGCGCGGTTACGCAGCAGCCCGCGTTTTTTCTCGCTCAGCGCCGACAGCTCTTCGCCGTCGAGCCAGACGCTGCCCTTGGTCGGCGTATCGAGGCCGCCCAGCAGGTTGAGCAAGGTGCTCTTGCCCGAGCCCGACTTGCCGACGATCGCCACACGCTCGCCCGGGTGCAACTCCAGTTGCAGGCCCGCCAACACTTCCACCGACTCCGGGCCTTCCTCGTAGGATTTGCCCAGGCTGCGGCAGCTCAAGATTGCTTTATCACTCATGCCCGACTCACTCATAACGTAGCGCCTCCGCCGGCTGGGTGCGCGCGGCACGCCAGGCGGGATACAGGGTGGCGAGGAAACTCAGGACCAACGCCGCGCAGCAGACCATCAGGACATCCTGGCTCTGCACCTGCGACGGCAGGTAATCGATGAAATACACGTCGGCGTTGAGGAATTTGTGGCCGATGAGGCCTTCAAGCGCCGAGATCGCCGCGCTGACATTGAGCGCGGCGAAGATCCCGACCACCGCGCCGATGGCCGTGCCGACCACGCCGATCACCGTGCCCTGGACCATGAAGGTGCGCATGATCGTGCCCGGCGTGGCGCCGAGGGTGCGCAGGATGGCGATATCGCTCTTCTTGTCGTTCACCACCATCACCAGCGTGGAAATGATGTTGAACGCAGCGACCGCGACGATCAGCAGCAGCAATAGGCCGATCATGGCTTTTTCCATGCGGATCGCCTGGTACAGGTTGCCGTGGGTGCGGGTCCAGTCGCGGGCATAGAAACGGTCCTCGCCCAGCTCGCGGGCGATGCTCCACGCCGTGCGCGGCGCCTGGAACAGGTCGTCGAACTTCAGCCGCAGGCCCTGCACCTGATCCGGTTTCCAGCGATGCAAGCGCGCCAGGTCCTGGAGATTGGTGATACCCAGGTAACCATCGAGCTCGCCGGCACCGACATGGAAGATGCCGACCACGGTGAAGCGCTTCATGCGCGGGAACATCCCGGCGGGAGTCACGGTGACTTCCGGCGCGACGAACGTCAGCTTGTCGCCGATGGCCGCACCGAGCTTGGCCGCCGCCTTGTCGCCGATGACGATGCCGAACTCGCCCGGCGCCAGGTCGTCGAGTTTGCCCTGGGTCATGAAGTTGTCGATGATCGATACCTGGCGTTCCTGCGCCGGGTCGATGGCATTGAGCAGGATCTTGTTGACCTTGCCGTTGTTGGTCAGCAAACCCTGCATCTGCGTGAACGGCGCCACGGCCGTCACCTGAGGATTCTGCTTGACCTTGGCGGCCAGGCCCTGCCAGTCGCTGAGCGGCTCGCCGGATTCGATGGTCGCGTGGGGCACCATGCCCAGCACGCGGGTGCGCATCTCATGATCGAAGCCGTTCATGACCGACAGCACCACGATCATCACGACCACGCCAAGGGCGAGTCCGATCATCGAGGTCAGGGAAATGAATGACACAAAATGATTGCGACGCTTTGCACGGGTATAACGCGTGCCGATAAATACGAAGAGAGGTCTGAACATGTCGGGGCTTGTTCGGAGGGAAAAGGAACGTCCTTGTGGCGGGGGTCGATAACCAGCTTTACACTCAGACCACCGCCGCTACCATGGGTTCGCCATGTCGACATTAGATGAAGAAGATCGCCGCGAATACTACCGTATCGAGGACATGATCGCACTGGAAATTCGGCCCCTGTCCGCCCTCGAAGCCGCCGGGCAGGAAGTGTTGCAGGATGCTTCCCCACTGTTCAATCTGCTCAGCGAACTGCACCTGAGCGAATTCGAGTCGCAGCACCTGCTGCGCCAGATCAGCGAGCGCGACCGCAACCTCGCGGCGTTCCTCAAATCCCAGAACAAGCGCATCGATCTGCTCAGCCAGGTGATCGCCATCACCGTGCTCGGGCAGATCGGCGAACCGCAGCCGGTGATCATCTCCGAAGGCGGCATCGACTTCCAGCACCCTTCCCCCATCGCCGCCGGTTCGCGCCTGTCGATCAAGCTGGTGCTGATGCCCCAGGCCCTGGGCCTGTTGCTGCGCGCGCGCGTCACCCATTGCGACCGCAAGGGCGATGGCTTTGATGTCGGCACCGAGTTCGAACACCTGACCGATGCCCAGCGGCAACTGTTGGCGCGCCATATCTTGCAGAAGCAGGCCCAGGAACGACGCCTGGCCCGCGAACTGAACGAATCAGGCATTTAAATAAAGGAATAATCGTGACCCTCATCTACGGCCACCGCGGCGCCAAGGGCGAAGCACCGGAAAACACCCTGACCAGCTTTCAGGAATGTCTCAAGCACGGCGTACGCCGTTGTGAACTGGACCTGCACCTGTCCATGGACGGCGAGCTGATGGTCATCCACGACCCGACGCTCAAGCGCACCACTGACCGGCGCGGCAAGGTGGTCGAGCACACTGCAGCGGAACTGGTGACCTACGACGCGCGCAAGGGTGGCCCGGGCTGGATCAAACCGTGCCCGATCCCGACCCTCGAAGAGCTGTTCGAGCAATGCGATTTCGAGCATTGGCAACTGGAGGTCAAGAGCGCTTCACGCACCCGCGCCGCGACGACAGTGCTGGCGATTCGCGAAATGGCCCAACGGCATGGCCTGCTGGACAGGATCACCATCACCTCGAGTTCGCGGGAAGTGTTGAAGGCGGCCCTGGACCTGGTGCCGGACGTGTCCCGCGGCCTGGTGGCCGAATACGCCTGGCTCGACCCGTTAAAGGTCGCCCAAGGCTACGGCTGCGAGATCCTCGCGCTGAACTGGACCCTGTGTACGCCGGAACGCCTGCAGAAGGCGCAGCGCCAGGGGCTGCATGTGTCGGTGTGGACAGTCAACGAACCCGCGCTGATGCGCAGGCTCGCTGATTTCGGCGTTGACAGCCTGATTACAGACTTTCCCGGTTTGGCCACTGCCACGCTCGAGAATTGCTGAAATCGGTCTCCCCGGCCGGCTCAGGCCACCGGCCGGAGCCGCTCAAAAAAGCCGGTTGAGGCCGTCGTACGCGGCGACCCGATAGGCTTCGGCCATGGTCGGGTAGTTGAACGTGGTATTGACGAAATACTTCAAGGTGTTCAGCTCGCCCGGCTGGTTCATGATCGCCTGGCCGATGTGCACGATCTCCGATGCCTGGTAGCCGAAGCAGTGAACGCCCAGCACTTCCAGGGTTTCACGGTGGAACAGGATCTTCAGCATGCCTTGCGGCTCGCCGGCGATCTGCGCCCGGGCCATGCTCTTGAAGAACGCCTTGCCCACTTCGTACGGCACCTTGGCCTGGGTCAGCTCCTGCTCGTTCTTGCCGATCGAGCTGATCTCCGGAATGGTGTAGATCCCGGTCGGTACGTCGTTGACGAAGCGCCAGCTGCCGTTGTCGACGATGCTGCCAGCGGCCGAACGGCCCTGGTCGTGGGCGGCACTGGCCAGGCTCGGCCAGCCGATCACGTCACCGGCGCCGTAGATGTTCTGGATGCCGGTGCGGTACGCCTCGTCGACTTCGATCTGGCCACGGCTGTTGACCTTCACGCCGATGTTTTCCAGGCCCAGCTGGTCGGTGTTGCCGGTGCGGCCGTTGCACCAGAGCAATGCGTCGGCCTTGATCTTCTTGCCGGACTTGAGGTGCAGGATCACGCCGTTGTCCACGCCTTCGACGCGGTCGTACTCTTCGTTGTGGCGAACAGTGATGTTGTTGTTGCTGAAGTGGTAGCTCAACGCCTGGGAAATTTCCGAGTCGAGGAAGCTCAGCAACTGGCCGCGGTTGTCCACCAGCTCGACCAACACACCCAGGCCACTGAAGATCGACGCGTATTCGCAACCGATCACGCCGGCGCCGTAAACGATGAGTTTACGCGGGGTGTGGCCGAGGCTGAGGATGGTGTCGCTATCGTAGATACGCGGGTGATGGAAATCGATGTCGGCCGGGCGATAAGGGCGCGAACCGGTGGCGATGATGATGTGCTTGGCCACCAGTTTTTCCACCACGCCATTGGCGCAGACCACTTCGATGGTTTGCTCGTCGGCGAAACTGCCGGTGCCGAAGAATACATCGACGCGGTTACGGGCGTAGTAGCCGGTGCGCGAGGCGACTTGCTTGGAGATCACTTTCTCGGCGCTTTTCAACACGTCCGGGAACGAGAACCAGCGCGGCTCACCAATGGCCCGGAACATCGGGTTGGTGTTGAACTGCATGATCTGCCGGACCGAGTGACGCAGTGCCTTGGACGGGATGGTGCCCAAGTGAGTGCAGTTGCCGCCGACCTGGCGACGGCTGTCGACCATCGCCACCTTGCGCCCTGCCTTGGCGGCGTTCATTGCCGCGCCTTCCCCCGCCGGGCCGGAACCCAACACCACCACGTCGTAGTTGTAGACAGCCATGCGTACTCCTCAGAACAGGCCGTGGCGCCAGCGGCACCTGCGGCTAAATCACGCCAATCTGTGGCATGAAGGAACAATTTGGGGCCCATGCAGAACCCGGACACAGTCTATAGAAGCGTCAACGCCGCGCACATTAACCCTTGGTCGCGTCGTAGGCTAGTTTTGCCTGCACTACAACGCCAGGTTTCAATGCCTGAATCGCCGTTATCATTCGGTTTTTTCGCCACTCAGGCGTGCAAAAGCCTGACTGCTGCGTGTGACGAAACCTGTATCGGTGCGCATCACAAAAAATGCGCCGATGCCGTGTTTTTCCGCGTAGTCCCAGCCCCGCTCCGGGCCAAGAATCAGCAACAGCGTCGATAAGCCATCGGCCATCAGCGCTGAAGGATGAATCACCGTGACTGACGCCAGGTTGTGTGAGACCGGTGTACCGGTCCGGGCATCGAGGGTGTGGGAAAAACGCTGGCCACCCTGTACGAAATAATGTCGGTAGTCGCCGGACGTGGACAGGCCATAGCCGTCGACGGCGATGATGCGCTCGGTCACCTGCTGATCGTCCCGAGGTTCCTCCAGGGCGATGCGCCAAGGAGTGCCGTCCGGTTTGCGGCCCGCCGCCTTGAGTTCGCCGGTGGCTTCGGCGAGGTAGTCGTGGATGCCCATGGCCTCGAGTTTCGCGGCAATGGTGTCCACCGTGTACCCGGCCGCGATGCTGTTGAAGTCGACTTCGACGGCGGCGTCCTTGCACAGCCGGTCACCGTCGATGCGCAGATGCTCGTGACCGACACGTCGGCGCGCATCGGCCAGCGCTTGGGTAGTGGGGATTTTTTCTTCACGGGCCTGTGGGCCGAAACCCCAAAGATTCAGAAGCGGCTCCACGGTCAAATCGAAAGAGCCCTCGCTTTGCACTGACAACTGCTCGCCGACGCGGACCAATTCGAGGATCGGCGCGGGCATGACCAGACAGTGATTGGCGGGCAAAGCGTTGAAGCGCTCGATGTCCGAGTCGATGCGGTAGGTCGACATTTGCCGGTCGACTTCAGCCAGGATCTTTTCCACCTGAGCCTGGACCTCTGCCGGGGCAGGAAGGCCGGCGTGTCGCACGTACTTGATCGACCAGGTGCTACCCATGGTCGGCCCGCCGAAGCTTTCCATGGATTCGCCATTGCCGCAGGCGGACAAGATGCCAATCAATACCAGAAAAACGGCCTGCCACCTGTTCAACAAATCCCCCACTCCCCAAAGCACTTCCTGACCCAACGCCAAGGTGAGCCATTATGCGATAGAACTGTAGGAGCGAGCTTGCTCGCGAAGGCGTAGTGTCATTCACCAATGATGTTGCCTGACACGCCGCCTTCGCGAGCAAGCCCGCTCCCACAGGGTAATGCTGTTCACTTTAGGTTGGAGGGCTTCAGGTGGATATTTGGATTAGGTGTATATCCCCCAATCCAGTTCTTAACAACACCATGCTTAAGTGAACAGCATTAGCTCCCACAGGGGGGATTTGTGGTGTGAATGAATTGGCGTGGTCAACGTTCCGCCATCTTCAAGGATTGGCTCCACCCTCCCCCCAGCGCCTTGTACAACGTCACTTGATTGATCTCCCGCGCCAACTCCAGCTGCGCCCATTTCTGCTGCGCATCGAACAACGACCGCTGCGCATCCATGGTGGAAAAATAGCTGTCCAGCCCCGATTCGAAACGCAGGCGCGACTGCCGGTAGGCTTCCTGATAATCCCCCACCAGTTTTTTCTGGTACTCGACCTGAGTGAGCATTTCCTGGCGCGCATTCAGGGCATCGGCCGCCTCCCGAAAAGCGTTCTGCACCGTGGCTTCATAGGCCGCCGCCTGGCCGGCGAACCGAGCGTGACTGGCATCGACCTGCGCCCGTCGCGCGCCGCCGTCGAGCAAGGGCAGCGAGCCGGCCAGCGCCACCGACCAGAACTCCGCCGGGCCAGTAAGCAACTGGGAAAACTCTCCGGTCAGGCTGCCCAATGCCGAGGTCAGGGAAAAGGTCGGGAAGTACGCCGTGCGCGCCGCGCCGATATCCGCGTTGGCGGCACGCAGCTGCGCCTCGGCGGACATGATGTCGGGCCGCCGCTCGACCAGCGCCGAAGGCAAACCCGCCGGCACGTCCAGCGTCGCCAACTGCTCCCCCAACGCGCCGGTCGGCAGCAACCCCACCGGCACCGGTTGCCCCACCAACACCCGCAGCGCATTGCTGTCCTGCGCCACTTGCATGCGATAGGTATTGACCTGCACCGCCGCGGTGTTGGTTTGCGCATCCGCCTGATGCACATCGATACGCGCACTGGAACCGAGGTTATAGCTCTTGCGCAACAACTGCCCGTAACGATCCTGGGATTGCCAGGTGTTCTGCGCCAGGTCGAGCAGATGCTGGTTGGCCTTGAGGCTCAGCCAGGTGCTGGCGACTTCGCCGATCAGCGCCAGCCGCGCCGTCTGATAATCCGCCTCGGACGCTTCGAAGCGCGCCCCGGCGGCATTGCGCTGACTGCGGATACGCCCGAACAGGTCCAACTCGTAGGAGGTAAAGCCCGCCGTTGCCTGATAGGTGTTGGCGATACTGCCAGCGGTATCGCCGCCTCCGGGTGTGCGCACCAGCGGCGGCAACTTGCTGCGACCGGCGTAAGTGTCGATGCCGATCGTAGGAAAAAGCCCCGAACGCGCACTGTCATACCCGGCCCGCGCCTCTTCGACACTGGCCGCGAACTGTCGCAGGCTGCGGTTGTTGGCCAGGGCCATGTCGATCAACTGGCGCAGTCGCTCGTCGACCACAAAACCGCGCCAGTCCTTATCGAACGCCTGCTTGCCTTTGCAACATTCACCGGCGGTATTGGCCGGCCATTGCTGGTCGATCGGTGCTTCGGGTTTCTCGTAGGTCGGCTCCAGCGAACAACCACCGAGCAAAAACAATGTCATGAAACATGTAGTGGGCAAGCAACTGTTCATGGCGCGCACCTAAAAACGTTGGCCGAGCAAAGCTCGCAAGGGGGAAAGAAGCAACGACCACAGGCCCGACCGACCGACACTGATGTTCGGCAGCGCCTGTTTACGCGAACGCACAGTGATCGGCCGCCAGCGGGGTGCAGGGACGTAGGTCGGCGCCTTGACCGGCTTGGCGGCACGGGTTGCCAGGCGTTTTTCACCGATCAACGAGCGCTGCAGCAACGTGCCGAAGGCCTGCGCCGGCTGCGCCTTGCTGACCACGTTGATCGTGGCGTCACTGAACAGCCGGGCAATCAGTTGCCGCCGCAGCCCTTCGTCAAGGTCGGCAAACCTCAAGCCCAATTGGTCCTCGCCGTGATTGCGCATGACTTCGACGTCAATCCAACCCAGCTTGTCGACCCACAGCTGCCCGCACAGCCCCGGCTTGATCGAGGAAGCGAAGGCGCAGTTGAGCGACGCACCGCTGAGGGAAATATCCATCAGGCGCCCCGGCAGGACCTTGCCGCCAAAACGAAAACCGGTGGGTTTGTCGAACGGAAACCGCTCTTCGCCATGCAACCGCGGCCGGTCGACACAAGCCACCAGGGTCGCCAGGTTGTACACCAGCGCGACCACCGTCCAGCACAGGTTGAACAGCATGTTGCCGTCGAACGAGGCGGCGGTGCTGATGGCGATGTAGGCGCCAAATTGCGAGAGCAAGGTCAAGGCCAGAAAGAAGCCGAACAGCTTCCAGTGGACCATGGTTTTCGTCCGGTCGAGGCCCTTCGCGGTGACCTTGAACGGCCTGCCGAACGGACGAATCATGGCGCTGGCGATGGTGGCCGTGACCGCCAGCGAGGCAACGATCTGCGTGACCTCGGTAAAGATCGGCAAGGTTCGCCGGTCCGTCACCCAGGTCCCGTAACCCCAGAACGCAATCAGCGCCGGCATGCCGAACGCCAGGAAATCCACCGGATTGGCGTAGAACCCGGCGATGCCGAAGTACCAGTACAGCACCGGCGACACCAGCATCATCAGAATGAACGGCTTGGAAAACCAGTGCATCAGCCCATGGATATAGTGCAGCCGGTCATTGAGCGTGTAGCCGCTGCCGCGCAACGGGCCCTCCTTGAGCAGCGCCACCTGGATCGTGCCCAGGCACCAGCGCCCACGCTGATTGATGTACTCGGTCAAACCTTCGGCAGACAAGCCAATGGACAGGCGCTCGTTCAACCAGCGGGTGGCGTAGCCTTTTTGCAGCAAGCGGTAAGTCGTGTAGATGTCTTCGCAGACCGACCCTGTAGGAAAACCGCCGACTTCGGTGATCAAATCGCGTCGCACCACGAAGGACGTGCCGACACAAAACGCCGCATCCCAACCATCCTTCGCCGGCTGGAACACATCGAAGAACACCCGCTGTTCATCGACCCAGCAGGCCGACGTGCCGAGATTGTGCTGGATCGGGTCGGGGTTGTAGTAGAACTGCGGCGTCTGCACCAGGCCGACCCTGGGATCGTCGAACAGCCCCAGGGTCCGCAGCAGGATCGGTTGCTGCGGTGCAAAGTCGGCGTCGAGCACCAGGATGTACGGCGCGTTGCTGAGGGCCGCCGACTGGCGCAGACCGTTGTTGAGGTTGCCCGCCTTGGCGTGGGAATTGTCGGGGCGCCGCGCGTACTGCACGCCCATTTCGGCGCAGTAGTCGCGCAACCAGTCGCGCCGGGTGTCGTCGAGCACCCAGATGGTGAAGTTCGGGTAGTCGATGGCCTGGGCGGCAATAATGGTTTTTTCGAGGATTTCCAGGCCCTCGTTGTAAGTGGCGATGAAGATATCCACCGCCGGCACCGCGTTGCCTTGCTGGCGCAGGCGGCGTTCGCCGGCATCGGCCGCTTTGTGGTGATCCGTGCGACAGAGCATCACGACGATGGAAAACAGCGTGTAACCGATCGCCAGCATCTCGAAGAACAGGAAGCTGTAGGCCCAGACCGTGGCAAATCCGGAATGACCGTCGGGCAAGGTGTCGCGAATCCGCCAGGCTGCATAGTTGATCAGCAAAAATGCAGTGATGGCACCGAATCCGACCCGCGCGGCCCATTGATCACGATGGGTCAGGCAGGTGAACAGAATCACCGCCGCCAGGGTCCAGAAATTGATTTGCAGCAGTTGCAGCGAGTCCAGTGCCTGCATGTCAGTCAGCCTCTTGCGAACCGGTAAAGGGATTGACGCCGGTGGCAGCAATCGCCGCCCACGCTGTGGCGCCCAAGTGAGGCAGGTGGTAATAGAAGAAATCGTTGCTGACCGAGTCCGGGCCTATGGCCAGCCCGGTACTGATGCGCGCTTGCGGTGTGGCGAACAGCCAACCGTTGCCTGCCTGCTGGGCCAGCAGCACGCTCCACAGCGGCTGGGCTTTCTCACTCAGGCCGCTCAAGCGCGCCACCGCAGCGGCCTGGGCGGTGCCTTCGGTCCACAGGCCATCGGGGTCGCGGTTGAACCCGTAACCTTCGCCGGCACGGTGAGCGTGGTCGATGAAGGCGAAGACTCGTCGCCAGTCCTTGGGCGGCTCATGCAGGGCGATCAAGGGCCAGATCTGCGCATCCAGCCCCGAGCGCACGCGGTCCGAGGTCTGGCCATCCGCGCCAGTGCCGATCAGGAAGCGGCCTTCCCCGGCATCCCATTGGCTCGAGACAAACTGCCGGGCGATCCGTGCCTGTTTCGCCGCATCCTGATTCGGCGCCACCGCGTCGAGTGCCGACCACGCCGCGGCGAGGTCGACGTTGTGCTCAGTGGATTTCCAGTTCTGCTGTACCTGCTTGTCAAAATACCCGTAGTAGCCGCCACTAAAGCCGGCCGGCGATTGCCCGTCGTAGGTGTTTTGCTGCGACCAGTGCAGGGCTTTGCGCGCGGCCGCAAGGTATGACGCCTCGCCGCTCTGTCGATAGGCCTCCAACAAGGCCAGTGCCGCCCAGGCCTGGTTACCGGTGGCGCTGCTGACCTGATAGGCGTCCTGGTTCCAGGCGTTGCGCTCGACACTCCAATAGCCCGGCAACTTCATCGACGGCGCCGCCACCGGGCCGGCGGCATAGGCGTTGCGCAAGCGTCCGTCCTGGTACTCCGGATCGTGCAGTGTGGCGAACGCCAATGCATCGGCAATCCGCCGCGCCGATTCGGCCTTGCCGCAGGCAAACAGGGCAATGCTGGCCAGTGCGTTGTCGTAAGTAAACGCCACCCCGCGCAACGCCAGGATCGGCGCAGGCTGGCCATCCAGCGGCGGATAACTGGCCACCAGTACCGGGCCCGCCGGCTGTGATGCCACGGCCTGATCCAGGGCGGCGCAGGTCATTGCCGCCAGTTGCGGCCGGGCTTGCGCAGCCCATCCGCTTGCCGCACCGGTCATCAACATCAGCCCCACCATCGCTCGCAATAAAATGCTCATGGCCGCGAGACCTCGGCACTGGCCCACAACCCCGGGTTACAGGTCATGGCGCGCTGGCTGTCCGTGAGGTCGGCGGCAAAGGTGCCGACCACGTACACCGAATTCTGCTCGGCATAGGGAAACGGCACGCTGTAGGTATTGGCGCGGATGTCCGAAGCGCTGGACAACAACTGCACCACACTGGCCTTGAGCGGCTGGTCGAGGCCGCGGATTTTCACGGTGAGCACGCTGTCGCGGTCGATCTTGCTGGCCATGCGCTCGGGGAACACCGCGATCACGTAGCTCTGCGCGCAATCGGTGGCCCGCAGCAGAGTCGAGCCGGCCTGCACCAGGGTGCCTTGGGGGGCGAGCAGTTCCTGGACGGTACCCGGCGAATACGCCACGACGTCGTAGCCGGCCATCAACTTGATCCGGTTCTGCTCCGTATCGATCAGCTGGTTGAGGTTGGCGAGTTCCTGTTGATAGGTCGCCCGGTTGCGCGCCTGATTCTCCAGGCTGAGCTTGAGCGTAGTCATCTGCGCGTTGAGATCGAACATGCGCAGCTGATCGGGATCGAGGTAGACCCGCTTGTTGGCGGCGCTGACGTCACCATCGGTGATGCGCAACTGCGAACGCACAGACTCGGCCGCGCCCTGCAACGAAGCCAGCTGCGCTTTCGACGAAGCCACCACCGCCCCACTGACCGCCCCCTGGACGAACAACTCGAGATTGCGCTCGACCGTTTCCTGGGCATCGATCAACCGCGCACTGGCGGCACTGTTCTCGGCTTTCAGGGCTTTTTGCGTGTAGAGCTGGCGGGTATGGAAGGCGGCCTGGTATTGCTGGCTGGTCTTCTCCAGTTCCTCGTAATAGCGCTGATCGTGCTCGGCCTGGCTGACCGAAGACGACAGCTGCTGCTCCAACGTCAGGCGCCGGGTTTGCAGGGTCAACAAGGTTTCCTGGTTCGCCCGCGGGTTTTCCACCACGGCAATCTTCTGGCCCTGGCTAAACGTCACACCGGGCTTGACCGCCAAAGAACTCACCACCCCATCGATTGGCGTGGTCAGCAAAATCACCGGCGCATTCAGAATCGCCCGGGTGGCAGAGGCCGACACCAGCGGCATGAGCAAAGTGGATAGCAACAGCCAGACAACAAACCCCAGCACACCCAACCCCACCAGGCGCGGTAACAGGGACAATAACTTCGATCGTTCTTCCGCCATGTTCGACTCTCCCGATAGACCAACCGCATTTCAGCCAGGCAATAGCAGGCCTGGCTGCGAAAACACTTTTGGCAGGGTGAGCAAAACGTAATTGATCTGTGCACGACAATTAAGCCGACGCTAGTTTATGTGATTTTTATTGTGATGTGAGCGGGAATGTGATTCCCGTCTTTTTGGAGAGTTGCTGTAAAGCATGACTTTGGTATTGCCCGAGGCAGAGCGGGCGGTGTCATGGGCGACACTAGATTCAGTGCTTTGGGGTGTCAAGTAAATGAATGGAACAATTGAATGACGTCAAATATGTAGCGGGTTTATGATTGGATCCACGCCATGCATTAGTCGGCAAGCTGTTATTTTTATTGGTGGTTTTTATTTTTTATTGCGAATTGAACTTTTTATCGGATTTTAAATAATTATTAAATGATGACTGGAAAGATTAAAATGATATAAGTCAGTCACAATCGATACAGGAGACAGCCTGCATTCATGCTTTGGCGCCTTTCAGGGGCGCGCGTGGTCCGTGGTGCATTGTTTCAAGCGATCCGCATCAGTACCGCTGCCTTCGCTGTGATCAATATCGCCATTTGCATCAAGATAGATGTGCGTAGTGGACCATTTCGGGGATATATTGACGCAGTGCCGGAGATCCTTATCATTCCACCAAGAGATCTCCATGAAAAACTTCTCATCTGGAAACAAGAACCCATAATCCCGTGTACTGCTGCCTGGGGGAAGGCGCCCTTTGTAAATCCGGTGCTGTACATTCCAGATGAACCGCAGTTCATCCACGCCGTTCTTGGAGTAATGGACCGTTGAAACAGGCAGCACAATAATTCGCCAGAGGACAATTATCAAAAACACCAGCAGGGGAATTAATAGCGGTAGCAGCAGAATCCATAGCCACCGAATGTAACATAATCTGGATTTATTTGCTGAGGTGCACACGGACTTCACCCCCCAATTTTATCGAGCAATTCCCAACACTTCATTCATGATGATCAGCGCTATTGTCCGAAGCCAATTTTGGCGCCTATCAGGGGCGCGCGGTATCCGTGATACATTGTTTCAAGCGATCCAAATCAGTGCCGCTGGTTTCGCTGAGATCAATATCGCCATTGGCATCAAGATAGATATCCGTATTGGGCCACTTCGGAGTTATGTTTACGCAATGGGCGCGAACACTTTTACTCCACCAGGAGATTTCCATAAAAAATTTATCATCCGGAAATAGATGGCCGTTATCGACTGTGCCTCCGCCGGGCTGCATTCCTCCTTTGTATACCCGATCCTGGACATTCCAAATATATCTGAGCTCCTCCTTTCCACTCTCGGGATAGTGGATAGTTACCGTAGGTAATGCAATATCCCAATGACTGATGGCCAGATACACAACTGGAATCCACAACCACTTTTTGAGAGATCTACCTCTTTTATGTACAGGAGTGAACACGTACTCCATCCCCCCAGTTTTCAGGTGCAACTGCCAGCACTTCGCTCATAATGATCTGAGCTGTTACCCCGCCGCTAGCGTATCGACTGGCGAGTTTCACACCGATACTTATTGCCACCCTATCAGCTATATCGTCAAATGCCCGCAGCCCATCAAATAGATTCGCAGTTAAATGCGGACCTGGGTACTTCTTACTGTCTTCAATCCACCGTTTTGTGTCCGAGCCAATTTGTTCAACTCCAGCACCATCCAACAATACGCTTTCTGAAAGCCCACCCGCTATGCCGACGTATCCATAATGGATGTTCGACCAAATATCGTAGTAATACTCGTATAGGCCCTGCTTGTGCCGGACGTTATCGTCGTACATCGCCCTCAGCTTCGGCTTGTGGTCCCACTCCATATTTTGACCCACTTGCTTAGTCCAGATCGCCATCGCCTGAAGCTTTAGCGTCCATTCGATGCCGTTGAAATTCGGTGGTCCGGCCAGCCTGGCGTACCAGAGTAACGACCGAAACTTCCTGGCTTCTGCACCGCTGTCGTAGCTCAACAGCTCTTTCATTTTCAACACGGCCGGATGCTTGATGTTCCGACTCATCTCGCCAGCGATGTAACTGGCCAACGTTTCCATTTGGTCTGGATGGTTACAGACTTTGCTTCCACCAAGGTCGCCGGGTTGGATAACGACTTGATCTGCCAGCTTCGGACTAACCACCTGGGGCCTGGTAGTGAAGCTGTTAGCCACCGGGGTCGCCGGTGAGCTTGCGACCCTGGTGGCCGGCTGCGCAGCGCCTTCATTGCTTTGATAGGTGGCCGTGAGCACTGTGGGGATCAGTCGGGCTTTACAGGGGCAATTGCTGTAACTGTCCAGCGTACCCGCCATGGCCTTGCCATGACTGATCATGTGCGAAACGCCACCGACAATCCGATAGGTCTTCCCGTCTTCTCCACAGGTGACTCGATCACCGTCGCGGGCGTGGGCAATGCCATACATCATGATCCGGGTGTCACCATCGAGAACCTTGCCACCACAGGTGGTTCGGTCATTCAAACCGATGAAATGTCCTTCTTTCATTGGATTCCCACTCCCTTACTTTCGGCCGAGTCCGGAAAGTTTGCGAAGATGGGTTGTGATCCCCCCTCAATTAAGCAAGGTTTGTCCAGACTTCGCAGAGACGCTGGAGAATATGAGGGCTGCAAGCGTGCATTCATTTCAAACTCCTTATCCTTGGAAGGTGTTCAGAAATGATGCAGCGGACGCTGACAGCATTGCGACTGCGACGGCGAATTCAAAAAGACGAATCAGACGTTTCGTCAAACTAAACAGTCTTTTTCCTACAGGAGTGCTTCCAGGACGGAGTTACTCGGTAAGAAAAGTCTAAAAGGCGCACAAATAAAAACGCCCCGACCAAGGTCGGGGCGTTTTCATGTGCAGCTAAAGGCTTAGCGCGGGAATGCTGGCGGGTTTACACCGGCCATGTCTTCCATTACGCGAACCACCTGGCAGCTGTAACCGAACTCGTTGTCGTACCAGACGTACAGTACAACGCGGTTATCCTGGGTGATGGTCGCTTCAGCGTCCACAACGCCTGCGTGGCGCGAGCCAACGAAGTCGGTGGAAACCACTTCCTGCGAATTGACGTAGTCGATCTGCTTGTGCAGGTCCGAGTGCATGGCCATCTGGCGCAGGTACTCGTTGATCTCTTCGCGGGTGGTGGCCTTTTCCAGGTTCAGGTTCAGGATGGCCATCGACACGTTCGGCGTAGGAACACGAATCGCGTTGCCGGTCAGCTTGCCCTTGAGCACTGGCAGCGCCTTGGCGGCTGCGGTGGCGGCACCGGTTTCGGTGATGACCATGTTCAGCGGCGCGGCGCGGCCACGACGGCTGCCCTTGTGGAAGTTGTCGATCAGGTTCTGGTCGTTGGTGAACGAGTGAACGGTTTCGACGTGGCCGTTGACGATGCCGAACTTGTCATTCACAGCCTTCAGCACCGGCACGATGGCGTTGGTGGTGCAGGAAGCAGCCGAGATGATCTTGTCGTCAGGGCTGATGTCGCCATGGTTGATGCCGTGCACGATGTTCTTCAGCGCGCCCTTGCCAGGTGCGGTGAGGATAACCCGTGCAGCGCCCGGGCAGGCCAGGTGCTGGCCCAGGCCGTCGGCGTCACGCCATACGCCGGTGTTGTCGACGATCAGCGCGTTTTCGATGCCGTACTGGGTGTAGTCGACTTCGGCCGGGCTCTTGGCGTAGATAACCTGGATCAGGTTGCCGTTGGCGGTGATGGTGTTGTTGGCTTCATCAATGGTGATGGTGCCATCGAACGGACCATGGACCGAGTCGCGACGCAGCAGGCTGGCGCGTTTTACCAGGTCGTTCTCGGCGCCCTTGCGGACGACGATGGCGCGCAGGCGCAGGCCGTCGCCGCCACCGGTTTTCTCGATCAGGATGCGCGCCAGCAGACGGCCGATACGACCGAAGCCGTACAGGACAACGTCGGTGCCTTTGCGGGCGGAGGCGTTCTGCTGGCCAACCACATCGGCCAGTTCTTCACGGACGAACTGCTCGGCAGTACGGCCATTGCCTTCAGCCTTGAATTTGGCTGCCAGCTTGCCCAGGTCTACCGAAGCGGCGCCGAGCTTGAGCTCGCTCATCGCCTTGAGCAGCGGGAATGTTTCGTGGACGGACAGCTCGGTATCGTCGGTTTGACGGTGACGAGCAAAGCGGTGAGCTTTGAGAATCGCAATGACTGAACGATTGATCAGGCTGCGGCCATAGATCGAGCTCACCACATTGTTATTGCGGTAGAGCTGACCGATAAGCGGAATCATCGCTTCTGCGAGTGCTTCACGGTCGATCCATTCACCAAGACACTGGTCGGGCTTCTGAGTCACGGGAACCTTCCACATGTAGGGGCAGAAAAAAGGGGCTACATTATGCCGCCGTAAGCCTCGTGTAGCAATGCGCGCCTGTCGTGCGATCAGTAACAATTTTTCCTTCAAAAAAATCACGCATCGCTGGAACCCAATGAAACCGGGGCTTTCAGCGCAGTCAATTTTTTGGAGACAACGCTACCTTGTCCGTAACCCTCCGTAACACCTGCTGGTTTTACCACTACATATTCTGGTTTTTACGGTAAAAAACAGTGGTTTTTTGTCTTTACCACTACATTTCGCCAAACCTGCGTAATAGACACAGTCTGCAACTGACAGGCGGCACCCGGGACCGCTACAATTACCGACTTTGTCGCAACGCTTGGAGCTCAACCTTCCGTGCCCGTTCTGCGTCTACCGCTTCTCCCTGCCGCGGCAGGTAAACAGCACTGGGGCAACCTGCCCGGTGCCGCCCTGAGCCTGGCCATCGCCGAGGCTGCCAGCGCTGCCAAGCGCTTTACCCTGCTGCTCACCGCCGACAGCCAAAGTGCCGAACGGCTGGAACAGGAGCTGAGTTTCTTCGCCCCGGATTTGCCCGTACTGCATTTCCCCGACTGGGAAACCCTGCCCTACGACCTGTTCTCGCCGCACCAGGACATCATTTCCCAGCGCATCGCCAGCCTGTACCGGCTGCCCGAGCTGTCGCACGGCGTGCTGGTGGTGCCGATCACCACCGCCCTGCACCGCCTGGCGCCGACCAAGTTCCTGCTCGGTAGCAGCCTGGTGCTGGATGTCGGCCAGAAACTCGACGTCGAGCAGATGCGCAGTCGTCTCGAGGCCACCGGCTATCGCTACGTCGATACCGTGTACGAGCATGGCGAATTCACCGTGCGCGGCTCGCTGATCGACCTGTTCCCGATGGGCAGCAAGTTGCCCTATCGCATCGATCTGTTCGACGACGAAATCGAAACCCTGCGCACCTTCGACCCGGAAAACCAGCGCTCCATCGACAAGGTCGATTCGGTCAAGCTGCTGCCGGCCAAGGAATTCCCGCTGCAGAAAGAGGCCGTCACCCGCTTCAAGGCGCGCTTTCGCGAGCGTTTCGATGTCGACTTCCGGCGCTGCCCGATCTTCCAGGACCTGAGCAGCGGGATTACCCCGGCCGGTATCGAGTACTACCTGCCGCTGTTCTTCGAAGAAACCTCGACCCTGTTCGATTACCTGCCCCAGGACACGCAAGTGTTCTCCCTGCCAGGCATCGAACAGGCGGCGGAAAACTTCTGGAACGACGTGCGCAATCGTTATGAAGAGCGGCGTGTCGATCCATCCCGTCCTTTATTGCCGCCCGCCGAACTGTTCCTGCCGGTGGAAGACTGCTTCGCGCGCCTGAAGAACTGGCCACGGGTAGTGGCGAGTCAACAGGATGTGGAAACCGGCGCCGGCCGCGAACGCTTTCCTGCCCGGGAATTGCCGAACCTGGCGATCGAAGCCAAGGCCACCCAACCCTTGGCGGCGCTGGCCGGCTTCCTCGACGAATTCCCCGGTCGCGTACTGTTTACCGCCGAGTCCGCGGGCCGTCGTGAAGTGCTGCTGGAACTGCTCGAACGCCTGAAGCTGCGCCCCAAGACCGTTGACAGCTGGCCGGACTTCGTCGCCGGCAAGGAGCGCCTGGCGATCACCATCGCGCCGCTGGACGAAGGTTTGCTGCTGGACGATCCGGCCCTGGCGCTGGTCGCCGAAAGCCCGTTGTTCGGCCAGCGCGTGATGCAGCGCCGGCGCCGGGAGAAACGCGCCGACGCCAACAACGATGCGGTCATCAAGAACCTCACCGAGCTGCGCGAAGGCGCGCCGGTGGTGCACATCGACCACGGCGTCGGTCGTTACCTGGGCCTGGCCACCCTGGAAATCGACAACCAGGCCGCCGAATTCCTCGCCCTGGAATACGCCGAGGGCGCCAAGCTGTACGTGCCGGTGGCCAACCTGCACCTGATCGCCCGCTACACCGGCAGCGACGACGCCCTCGCCCCGCTGCATCGCCTGGGTTCCGAGACCTGGCAAAAAGCCAAGCGCAAGGCCGCCGAACAGGTGCGCGACGTCGCGGCTGAATTGCTCGACATCTATGCGCGCCGCGCCGCCCGTGAAGGGTATGCCTTCGCCGACCCGAAAGCCGATTACGCCACCTTCAGCGCCGGTTTCCCGTTCGAAGAAACGCCGGACCAGCAAACGACTATCGAAGCGGTGCGCGAAGACATGCTCGCGCCCAAGCCGATGGACCGCCTGGTGTGCGGCGACGTCGGCTTCGGCAAGACCGAAGTGGCCATGCGCGCCGCGTTCATTGCCGTGCACGGCGGTCGCCAGGTGGCGATCCTGGTGCCCACTACCCTGCTCGCCCAGCAGCACTACAACAGCTTCCGCGACCGCTTCGCCGACTGGCCGGTGAGCGTGGAAGTGATGAGCCGCTTCAAGTCGGCCAAGGAAGTGAATGCCGCGGTCGCGGACCTCGCCGAAGGCAAGATCGACATCGTCATCGGCACGCACAAGCTGCTGTCCGACGACGTAAAAATCAAGAACCTCGGGCTGGTGATCATCGACGAAGAACACCGCTTCGGTGTCCGTCAGAAAGAACAGCTCAAGGCCCTGCGCAGCGAAGTCGACATCCTCACCCTGACCGCCACGCCGATTCCGCGCACGCTAAACATGGCCGTGTCGGGCATGCGCGACCTGTCGATCATCGCCACGCCGCCGGCCCGGCGCCTGTCGGTGCGCACCTTCGTCATGGAGCAGAACAAGAGCACGGTCAAAGAGGCCCTGCTCCGTGAGCTGCTGCGTGGCGGCCAGGTGTATTACCTGCACAACGATGTGAAGACCATCGAGAAATGCGCCGCCGACCTCGCCGAACTGGTGCCGGAAGCGCGGATCGGCATCGGCCATGGGCAGATGCGCGAGCGCGAGCTCGAACAGGTGATGAGCGACTTCTACCACAAGCGCTTCAACGTGCTGATCGCCTCGACCATCATCGAGACCGGCATCGACGTGCCGAGCGCCAACACCATCATCATCGAGCGCGCCGACAAGTTCGGCCTGGCGCAACTGCACCAGTTGCGCGGCCGCGTCGGGCGCAGTCACCACCAGGCCTACGCCTACCTGCTGACGCCGCCGCGCCAGCAGATCACCGCAGACGCGGAAAAGCGCCTGGAAGCGATCGCCAACACCCAGGACCTCGGCGCGGGCTTCGTGCTCGCCACCAACGACCTGGAAATCCGTGGTGCCGGCGAATTGCTCGGCGACGGGCAAAGCGGGCAGATCCAGGCAGTCGGTTTCACGCTGTACATGGAAATGCTCGAGCGCGCGGTGAAGTCGATCCGCAAGGGCGAACAACCCAACCTCGATCAGCCGCTGGGCGGCGGTCCGGAAGTCAACTTGCGCGTACCGGCGTTGATTCCCGAGGACTATCTGCCGGACGTCCATGCCCGCCTGATTCTCTACAAGCGCATCGCCTCGGCCACCGATGAGGAAGGCCTCAAGGACTTGCAGGTGGAGATGATCGACCGCTTCGGCCTGTTGCCGGAGCCGACCAAGAACCTGATGCGCATCACCGCCCTGAAATTGCAGGCCGAGTTGCTGGGCATCAAGAAAGTCGACGGCGGCCCGCAAGGTGGTCGAATCGAGTTTGCGACACAAACCCCGGTCGACCCGCTGACCCTGATCAAGCTGATCCAGAGCCAGCCCAAACGCTACAAATTCGAAGGGGCGACGATGTTCAAGTTCCAGGTCCCGATGGAGCGCTCGGAAGAGCGCTTTAATACTGTAGAGGCGCTGTTTGAGCGCCTCATTCCGAAAACTGCTTGAAGGACGCCGCATGCGCCTGTTTCGCTCACTGACCTTGTTGACAATGTTAATAACAGCACTGGTCACCCCGTCGGTCTTTGCCGATGATCTGTATCAGATTGAAATGATTCTGGTGCGGCAGAACGCCGTGCCGGCGATTGTCAGCCGTGCCGCGCCGGAAGACTGGGCCGCTGGCGCACAAGCCGTCAGCCCTGACAGCCTGCGCACGCCGAGCCTCAATGGCGAAGTGGAAAAACTGACCGCCAGCAATGAATACACCGTGCTGCTGCACAAAGCCTGGCAGCAGACCCTCGGCGAAACACCGGTCAAGGTCGCGGTCAGCGACGGCAAGGAGCAGTTCGGCCAGTACCCGATTGAAGGCACCCTGAACATGACGCTTGGACGCTTCACCGATGTGGACGCCGACTTCTGGGTCAACCAGTTCAACGACGAAGGCCTGGTCACCGCCAGCGAACGCCTGAAACAGGAAAGCCACACCAAGAACGGCCAGCTCAACTTCCTCGACAACGGCCACCTGGGCCTGCTGATCAAGATCACCTCGTTGACGGCGCCCGCTCCCCGGGAAGCCCCTGAAGTCGTTCCGGACTGATTGAAGCCCCCATGTCCGCGACGACCCTGAGCAAACCCCTGGCACCTTCCTGGGTCAGCCGATTCAAGGAACAGAGCCTGGAGCGTGGTCGCCGCTACGCACTGGAAAATCGCGTCAGGATCGTCGAGGTCGGCGACGCGACCATCACCGCGGCATGCGAAGGCTCTGGCGGCAACGTTTACCGTCAGACCATTCGCCTGCGCGAGTCGGCCAAAGGCACCTTGCTGATGGTCGATGCCACCTGCTCCTGTCCGGTCCACAGCAACTGCAAACATTGCGCGGCGGTGCTCCTGCAAGTCCAGGAAACCCTCGACTACCCCGCCGCCGCCAAAGACGCCGAACTCCTGGAAAAACTCCAGGCGGTGCTGGAAAACCGTAGCCCCAAGGCACCACCGCAAGTCCTGGTGGACAACGTGCAACCGGTACCGCGCCTGTGGCTGGCGAGCATCGAATTCAGCGCCTTCGAACCGCGCAACGGGCGGATGCAGCGTTACATCCAGCATCGCGCGGCGCTGTCCTTCAGTTATCTGGACGAATACGTTTCAGGCCAGAAGAATTCCGACATCCTGATTCGCCAGGAGACCCAGACCCTACGGATAAAACGCCACCCGGATGTGGAACAGTCCTACCGCGAACAACTGCGAATCCTCGGCTTCAAGATTGCCACCCGGCAAAGCAAGGCCCTGCCGGAAAGCGCAGGCGAACTGTATGAGATGGTCAATGACAGCGCCTGGTTGACCTTCACCCTCAATGAACTGCCGAAGTTGCGCACCCAGGGCTGGGAACTGCTGATCAACGAGGACTTCGGATTCGACCTGACCGCCGTGGACGATTGGTACGCCACGGTCGAACAGGCGCCGGAGCGGGACTGGTTCGACCTGGAACTGGGGATCATCGTCAATGGCGAGCGGCTGAGCCTGCTGCCGATCCTGCTGAACCTGATGCGCTCGCACACCGAACTGCTCAACCCGGAACGCCTGGCACGGCGGCGCGACGACGAGCTGATCCTGGTCAACATCCCCAACCGGCCGAACGCCGATCACGGCCCCTTGCAAGTCGCCCTGCCCTTCGGCCGCCTGAAACCGGTACTGGCGACGCTCGGCGAGTTTTACCTGCAAGAGCCGGGTGAAACCGCACTGCGCCTGAGCAAGGCCGACGCCACGCGCCTCAATGCGCTGGAAGACCTGCCGCTGCTCTGGGAAGGTGGCGAGCAGATCCGCACCTTTGCCCAGCGCCTGCGCGACATCAAGGACTACACCGCCACAGCTCCGGACGGCTTGAATGCAACCCTGCGCCCGTATCAGCTTGAAGGCCTGAGCTGGATGCAGTCGTTGCGGCAACTGGAAGTCGGCGGCATCCTCGCCGATGACATGGGCCTGGGCAAAACCCTGCAGACCCTGGCGCACATGCTCAGCGAGAAGAACGCCGGGCGCCTCGACCGGCCCTGCATGGTGGTGATGCCCACCAGCCTGATTCCCAACTGGCTCGACGAAGCCGCGCATTTTACCCCGCAACTCAAGGTGCTGGCACTGTACGGCGCCAGCCGCAAAAAGCATTTCGACAACCTGGCCGACTACGACCTGATCCTGACCACCTACGCGTTGCTGCCCAAGGACGTCGACCGCCTGGCGGCGCAGCCGTTGCACGTCCTGGTGCTGGATGAAGCGCAGTACATCAAGAACCCGAACAGCAAGGCCGCCCAGGCCGCCCGTGAGTTGAACGCCCGCCAGCGCCTGTGCCTGAGCGGCACGCCACTGGAAAACCACCTGGGCGAGCTCTGGTCGCTGTTTCATTTCCTGCTGCCCGGTTGGCTCGGCGACGTGAAAAGCTTCAACCGCGATTACCGCGTCCCGATTGAAAAGCGCACCAGCGAAGTACGACTGCAACACCTCAACGGTCGGATAAAACCTTTCCTGCTGCGCCGCACCAAGGAACAGGTGGCCACCGAGCTGCCACCGAAAACCGAGATCATCCATTGGGTCGAGCTCAACGAAACCCAGCGCGACCTGTACGAAACCATGCGCCTGGCCATGGACAAGAAAGTCCGTGACGAAATCACCCGCAAAGGCGTGGCCCGCAGCCAGATCATCATCCTCGAGGCGCTGCTCAAGCTGCGCCAGGTGTGTTGCGATCTGCGCCTGGTCAATGACGCGCCCCTTCCGACGCGGGGCAGCACCTCGGGCAAGCTCGACAGCCTGATGGAAATGCTCGAAGAGCTGTTCGAGGAAGGCCGGCGGATCCTGCTGTTCTCGCAGTTCACTTCGATGCTGGCCTTGATCGAGGTCGAACTGAAGAAACGCGGTGTTGAATATGCCTTGTTGACCGGACAGACCCGCGACCGTCGTGCGCCGGTGAAGGAATTCCAGAGCGGCAAGCGTCAGATCTTTCTCATCAGCCTGAAAGCCGGCGGCGTCGGCCTGAACCTGACGGAAGCGGACACCGTGATTCATTACGACCCCTGGTGGAATCCGGCCACGGAAAACCAGGCCACCGACCGTGCCTATCGCATTGGCCAGGAGAAGCCGGTATTTGTCTACAAGCTGATCGCGCGCGGCACGGTGGAAGAGAAGATTCAACATCTGCAGAAGGAGAAATCCGACCTGGCGGCGGGCGTGCTGGATGGGCGTCAGGCGGGGGATTGGAAGTTGCAGAGCGATGATATTGAAGCGTTGTTTGCGCCGTTGCCGGACAAGCTGGAGAAGTAGCAAAATTCGAACTGTAGGAGCCGGCTTGCCGGCGAAGGCGGTCGTGAATTTTGAGCTGGGCTTCAGGACCCCTTCGCTGGCAAGCCAGCTCCTACAGGTCAGTCGCTTGTCGATCCTATGAGCACCCGCGACAACGTCGACCTCACCTTACTCATCCCCTCCTTCAACGCCTGTTCGATCCCGGCCATGCTGATCACCGTCGCCGACTTGCCCGCCGCCGGGTTCACCACCAGCGCCAGGCAGGCGTAATCCAGTTCCAGCTCGCGGGCCAGGGCCGCTTCCGGCATCCCGGTCATGCCAACGATGTCGCAGCCATCGCGTTCCAGGCGCAGGATCTCGGCGGCGGTTTCCAGCCGCGGACCCTGCATGCAGGCATACACACCCTGATCGCTGAAACCAATGCCTTCGGCCACCAACGCGGCAATCAAGCGCTGACGCAGCGATTCACTGTAGGGGTAGCTGAAGTCGATATGGGTGACCGGCTCCAGGTCATCGGCAAAGTAGCTGTGCTCGCGACCGCTGGTGTAGTCGATCAATTGATGCGGCACGCAGAAATGCCCGGTACCCATCGCTGCGTTAATGCCGCCCACCGCGTTGACCGCAATTATCGCCTCGGCACCGGCCTGCTTCAGCGCCCAGAGATTGGCCCGGTAATTCACCCGGTGCGGGGCAAAACGGTGCGGCTGGCCATGCCGGGCGAGAAACAGCACTTCGTGGCCGGCGTACTCGCCGATCTGCACCTCGGCAGACGGCGCGCCGTAGGGAGTGTCCAGCGCCAATGACTGACGAATGTCCAGGCCTTCCAGCCGGGTCAGGCCGGTACCGCCGATAATCGCGTAGACCGTCATGGCGCCCCTCCGTTAATCAATAAGCTGTGCATCCCTGAGCGCGCCCACGGCTGCGAGCCAGCGCGGATCCTGGCGGTACTCGGTGCTCGCAAACGCCTGGCCACGCATACGCGCAATGCGCGCCGACGGCTTGACCTTAAGACGCTGGGCGGCGCTCAAAGCCAGTTCGGCGGCCGCACGGTCGTTGCACACCAGGCCCATGTCGCACCCGGCGGTCAGTGCTGCTTCGATACGGCTGGCGGCATCGCCCACCACATGGGCACCGGCCATGGACAGATCGTCGCTGAAGATCACGCCGTCGAATTGCAGCTCGCCACGCAGGATGTCCTGCAGCCAGCGCCGGGAGAAGCCCGCTGGCTGCGCATCGACCTGTGGATAAATAACGTGGGCAGGCATGACGGCGGCCAACTGCTGGCTCAGTCTGGCGAAAGGCACCAGGTCGTGGGCGCGGATCTGCTCAAGGCTGCGCTCGTCATTGGGGATCGCGACGTGGGAATCCGCCTCGGCCCAACCGTGGCCGGGAAAATGCTTGCCGGTGGCGGCCATGCCTGCGGTGTTCATGCCGCGAATGAACGCACCGGCCAGCAATGCGGCACGTTCTGGATCAGCTTCGAACGAACGGGTCCCGACCACGGCGCTACGCTGGTGATCGAGATCCAGCACCGGGGCGAAGCTCAGGTCCAGGCCCACGGCCAGCACCTCGGTGGCCATGATCCAGCCGCACTGCTCGGCCAGGTATTCGGCGTTGGGGTTATCGGCAATGGCGCGCATCGCCGGCAGTCGCACGAAGCCCTGGCGCAGGCGCTGCACCCGTCCACCCTCCTGGTCCACCGCCAGCAGCAGGTCGGGACGAATGGCGCGGATCGCCGCGCTCAGCTCGCGCACCTGGCGCGGATGCTCGATGTTGCGGGCGAAAATGATCAGGCCGCCCACCTCGGGCTGGCGCAACAATTGGCGATCTTCAGCGGTCAGCCAGGTACCGGCGACGTCCACCATCAACGAGCCTTGCAGGCCAGCAGTCATAGCAATTCCTTGATAACGATAAACCCGGCTCGCAGCGATGCACCGCCCTGGGTTGTACCCGGGAGGTCGATGATCATGAGCGGGAACGGGTTGACAACGAGAGTCGGCATGGGCGGCTAGCTTATCGGATGTAAGCAGCCGCGCCCACCCATGAGCGGTTAAACCTTGGCGGCAACCGGTGTCGATTTGCTACGAGGACGCAGCTGCGCGGTGGCCATGGCCGAGTCGGTGACCCCGGATTCGGCACGCATGCCGGCCGCCAGGAACGGCACCATCAGGCGCATGACCTGTTCGATGGAGGTGTTGACCCCGAAGTCGGTTTCGGCGATGGCACGCAAGGCCTTGATACCGGACATGCTGAACGCTGCCGCTCCGAGCATGAAGTGCACGCGCCAGAACAGTTCGATCGGCGGGATCCTCGGCGCGGCCTCGTTGACCAGCATCATGTAGCGGCGAAACACCTTGCCATACATGTCTTCCAGATAACGACGCAAATGCCCCTGGCTCTGGCTGAAGGCCAGCCCGAGCAAACGCATGAAGATCGACAGGTCGTTGCCGCTGCGCGGCTGCACCACCAGGGCCTGCTCGACGAGGATTTCCAGCAGCTCCTCGAGGGAAGGCTTGTTTTCAGGCCTGGCCTGGCGCCGCTCCAGCTCTTTATCGAGGCTGAGGCAGAATGGCCCCAAAAAGCGCGAGAAGACCGCCTGGATCAGCGCCTTCTTCGAACCGAAGTGATAGTTCACCGCCGCGAGATTGACACCCGCCTTGCTGGTGATCAAACGCAATGAGGTTTCAGCGAAACCTTTTTCCGCGAACAACTGCTCGGCAGCATCGAGAATGCGTTCAACGGTTTCCGACTGGGCCATGGCTACTCCGCCTGACAAACACTTGTTTGAAACATACGTTTCAGCCCGTGCATTGTCAAGTCTGGCAGTTCGTTTCGGGAATGGTCGGTCAGACATTTAACCACACAACCGCAAAGCTTCCATCAGCCCGTTGCGCGACCGTCTGGCGGCGGAGAAAAAAAGGGGCATTGCCAAGACCGTTTCACTGTATATAATCCCAGTCACTGTATAAAAAGACAGAGCGATCAATATGCTAAAGCTGACGCCACGCCAAGCCGAGATTCTGGCCTTCATCAAACGCTGCCTGGAAGACAACGGTTACCCGCCGACCCGTGCGGAAATCGCTCAGGAACTGGGTTTCAAATCGCCCAACGCGGCAGAAGAACACCTCAAGGCGCTGGCCCGCAAGGGCGCGATCGAGATGACCCCGGGCGCTTCGCGCGGCATTCGCATTCCCGGCTTCGAGGCCAAGGCCGACGATTCCAGCCTGCCGATCATTGGCCGGGTCGCCGCCGGCGCGCCGATCCTCGCCCAGCAACACGTTGAAGAGTCCTGCAACATCAACCCTGCGTTCTTCCACCCGCGCGCCGATTACCTGCTGCGGGTGCACGGCATGAGCATGAAGGATGTGGGTATCTTCGACGGCGACCTGCTGGCCGTCCACACCACCCGCGAAGCCCGCAACGGCCAGATCGTGGTGGCGCGGATCGGCGACGAAGTCACCGTCAAGCGCTTCAAGCGCGACGGCAGCAAAGTCTGGTTGATGGCCGAAAACCCCGAGTTTGCCCCTATCGAAGTGAACCTTAAAGATCAGGAACTGGTGATCGAAGGCTTGAGCGTCGGCGTCATTCGCCGCTAAAGGAGGCTTTATGCAGTTCCCACAGACACCACAGCAAGCCCAACTGCCGCTACTGTTCGAGGCGTTCATGGCACAGCCATTGGCGCCGATCCTGAAGGAAGTGGTCGAGTCGCCCTGGAGCGCCGAGCCCGAGGTCTTCAGTGAGTTGTCTCTGCGTGGTGCAGCCGGGAATTGCCTGAACCTTCTGGCGCCTATCCTGCGCGAGCTCAGCCAGGACCAGGATGCCCGCTGGCTGACCCTGATCGCCCCGCCCGCCAGCCTGACCCAGACCTGGTTGCGGGACGCCGGCCTCAATCGCGAGCGCATCCTGCTGCTGCAACCCCGGGGCACCCAGAGCGCCCAGCAACTGACTTGTGAGGCACTTCGCCTCGGCCGCAGCCACACCGTGGTTAGCTGGCTCAACCCGTTGAACGCAAACTCACGGCAACAGCTGATCAGCGCCGCCCGGATCGGGGACGCTCAAAGCCTGAATATTCGTCTGGGGTAACGGCGCACAGTGAAGGTGCGGGGCTTCTACAAGGACGGAGAAGCCAATGGGAGACAGTGTCGGTAAAAACCGACGGGCGGGGTCAATGAAGGACCCGCGGCCCCTCTTCCTTTTCAAAATCGCCTTCAACCAGGCGCCCTGCCATTTGCACGCCGACACTCAACATCGCCTTGGCGACTTCTACGTGCTGGCCTTGCAGGAACGCTTTGGCATCCTCGGAGAAATCCAAAGTAACCAGAGAACCCTCGTCCTCAGCCCTGCGCAGCTCGATTCGGCCGTCTGGTAACTCGACAATTTCTAGAAAGGACGTTGGCATAAAGGTCTGTTCTCCACGAAAGGCGGGCATTATATAGGCATCGGCCAGGCTTCGCTCGGGATCTTGACCAGATGCCATCGCGAAATCAGCTCAGGGGCAGAGCAAACAACCCTGCGGGTCGTTCGCTGCACCCTTCACTCCCTCAGCACTCGTTCAAGCCTTCGCGAAAACGGACGGCCAGGCTTTTCAAGTTCTGCCGCCAACTCTCAAGCTCCTCACGGCCCAGCTCCTGAGGTGCCTCTTCTTCATCCAGGTTGACTGCCAGGATCAACGGCTGCGTCACATCACCCTTGGGCTTGTGCGGCGCCCGTGGCGGCTGAAACAACGCGGCATGGGCAGCCAACAGTTTGGCCAGCCAGGTTTCCGGGTTGTTGGCCAGCTCGACCATCTCGGCCATTTCCGGAATTGCGATGCTTTCCAGTACTTCACGAGTCAGCAAGGATTCGGCCCGGGAGGCATTGGCTTGGGGCAAACGATAGAAACCGGCAATCTCGTGACACAACCCCAGCAAGGCACCATACAGGTGAAATAACGCCGATTCTCGCCCCGCCTGAATCAGCGCCAGGGAATTCATCGCCCGCCCCTCTTCGGCCTTGGCGAGCGCTTCCAGCGACAAGCCGGCGAAATAAATCTTCTGGTTGGTACGGGTATAGAGCTCGTGGGCCATGACGGCAGCCTCCACAACGAAATAATTGCTTCACGCAGGTCAGACAGTGTCGTGGATCAACTCCCTTTGCCGCAAGCATTGTCTAATCCTGAAGCAGATACCGGCCCAATAAATCTCTCCGTAGGAGCAAGCGGTGCTGCGTTCCGACTTGCCGGCGCCATCGTCGGAACGCCGCCCGCAGCAAGCCGGCTCCTACAGGTAAATGCGTACGGCTCCCGATCAGGCCGGCCGGTAGGCCGCCTCGCTTTGGCTTTGGCTTTGGCTTTGGCTTTTGATCTGGCTTTTGATTTTCTTGCCACATCGAGAGGCCGAGTGGAGGTTCTGCGCAGTGGGCCCTGTAGGAGCAGCCGGTCGACGCTCGATTGCTCGCGAAAAACCTGAGAGCACCGCG